>CAZPNG010000306.1:0-2748 GCA_964587845.1 uncultured bacterium
GGCCGAGATCTACCACATCATCTCGGGCCGCAAGAAGTACCCCGGACTGGAGAGTCTGCGCAAGCTGGCCCGCTATCTCGGCCTTGAACTATGGCAGCTTGTGGCTCAAACGGAGGGCGCGTCTGAGGAGGCCGTCTTCGCCGGCGGGCAGGATCCCCACTTCACGATGCAATTCAAAAAGGAAGGCGTTCTCTTCTCTTCGGACATCCCGCCCAACCGGGAGCTTTTTGTAGGGAGGATTCTCTTAGACCCGCGCGCGGAGGTTTCCGATCACCTCACCGCCGACTGCCTGATCTACGTGCGCCCCGTGGCCGCGAGTCTGGAAGTGAGCGTAGCTGGCAAAACGCACTGCCTGGCCGTCAACCACAAGCTGCTTTTCAACGGCCGCCTGCCCCACAGCTTCCGCAACCCCAACCCGTCAGGGCGCGCCACCGCGCTCTTCATCACCACGCCCGCGTTTTGGTCGATTGAGGTGATGCGCTAACCGCGCGCTTGGGATTTGGCCCCCGAGGGGGCCCAGGTGAGGGTGATGCCTTTCAAGGCGTCGAGGATGTGCTGCACGCTGTCGGGCCCGCCGATCAGCTCATCCTTGGCGAAGATGGCGGCGATGCCGTGCTGGGGAAGGGTATGCGCGTCGAAGGCGTCCGGGTGGCCGGCCACGATCACGACCGGGATGGAGTACTTTTTCTTGATCTCGTCGAAAACCTGAACGCCGCTGTGGTAGGCCACGTTGGGATTCTCACTTAAAACCAGGTCGAGCAGCACGAGGTCAGGCCAGAGCTGCGGAATCTTGGCTAGCCCTTCCTCGCCCGTCGTGGCTGTGGAGAACTCCCACTGGGTCGAGCGGTCGTTCTTGAAGAAAAAACCCAGCTCCTCCGCAAACTCGCGGTTGTCGTCGATCAGAAGCACCTTGAGCGCGGTGGGAAACCCGATGTGCTCGTTCACGGCCTTGCGGAACTCCTTCATCACGATCGGCTTGTCGTACACGGCCACGGCCCCCAGGGCCCGGAGCTCTTCCTTCTTGGCCGGATCCCCCACGTAGCCGCTTCCCACGATCACCTTCGTCTGCGGCAGTTCCTTGCGCAGCGCCTTGAGCACTTCCTCCCCGCTCATGTCGGGCAGCCGCAGGTCGAGCAGCACGAGGTCGGGCCGCGTGCGGCGCGCGAGCTCGAGGCCCTCCTTGCCGCGCGAAGCGGTGAACACCTTGTAGGCATACTCGGTGAAAATCTGGCGGATGAGCTCGAGCGCGTCGAGCTCGTCGTCAATGATGAGGAGGCGGCGCATGGGCTATCGGGCGGGCGCAGCGAGCAGGGCGCGGACCTTTTCGAGCAGGTCCTTGATCACGAGGGGCTTTTCCAGATAGTGCGCGATTTTGAAACGGCCCAGGATGCGCGCGCGCGTGCGCCCGTAATCGCTCACGCCCGTGGCGATGATGACCTGCGTCTTGGGCGAGGCGCTCTCTTTTTGCATGCGCTCCAGCAGCTCCTCGCCGCCGAGCTTGGGCATCCGCACGTCGAGGATCATGATCTCGGGCTTCTCTTGGGTGAGCAGGTCCCACGCCTGCAGCCCGTCAGCCGCGATCAAAACGCGAAATCCTTCCTGCTCAAACTTGAGCTGAAAGGGCTCGTGCGTGTCTTCTTCGTCATCCACGAGCAGGATTGTTTTTTCGTTCACAGCTGCCTCCGGCCTGATTCAGATTATCGACCGTTTCCCGGGCCGCTTCAGCGGCTCTGCAGGAACTTGAGGGAAAAGGTCGTGCCCTCACCCGGCCGGCTCGCGACCGTGACCGAGCCGCCCAAGTCTTCCATGTATTTTTGAACGAATGCGAGGCCCAGGCCCGTGCCCGTGAAACGGTCGGAGCCGCCCGGCACGATGTTCGTGGGCTTGGTGGTGAAGAAGGGCTCGAAGATGCGGTCCATGACCTCGGGTGTGATGCCCTTGCCCGTGTCCGCGATGTCCACCACGATGCGCCCGTCGGGCCGGTTGTCGCGCGCACTCACCGTGATCCGGCCATTGCGGTCGATTGCGTGATAAGCATTCACAATGAGATTATAAAAAACCTGCACGAGCGAGGTCCCCTCCGCGAACACTTGGGGAAGGGTCTCGGGGACGT
Organism: uncultured bacterium; assembly: GCA_964587845.1. Lineage (GTDB taxonomy): Bacteria > Omnitrophota > Omnitrophia > Omnitrophales > CAZPNG01 > CAZPNG01. The sequence goes on from CAZPNG010000306.1 coordinate 2,114, forward strand.
CGAGCTCGATCTTCACGTTGTCGACCTCAAGCTGCTTCTCGCTGATGAGGCCGATCGCCTCCTCGATGTAAGGCCGCAGCGGCACAGCCGCGAGTTTTGTCTTCTCGCCCTCCACCGGCCGCGCGAACTTACGCAGCCGCTCCATGATCTTGCTGATGCGGTCCACGTGCTTGATGCCCGTCTTGAGATAATCGATGAGATTGGGGTTCTCGGGTTTGATCCCCTTCGATTCGTAGTAGTCGACCAACAGCTCCAGGCGCGGCCGGATCTGGTTTAAAGGATTTCGAATCTCGTGGTCCAGCCCTTCGCTCAAGCGCGAGAGCGCATCGCTTTTGTTGCGCTCGGCCTGCAGGACGTAGAAGTCCCTCTGCACCCGGAAGGTTATCGCCAAACTGATCGCCACCGCCATCTGGTTGGCGGTCTTCAAGAGCAGCTGCCGGTCGTGGGTCCCAAAATCCTCATCGGATTTCTTCTTGCCCAGCGACAGAATGGCGATCAACTTGTCCTCAAACACCACCTTCGCCACCGCGTGCGCCTTGAGCCGGTCAAAGCCCTGGCGCAGCGCCTCTTCCTGCTTCGCCACATCCGTCCTAAGGAAGACCACCTCCTCATCCCGCTTGAGCCTTGCAATGAAG
>CAZPNG010000307.1:0-4425 GCA_964587845.1 uncultured bacterium
GCTTGACGCTCTTGAGGCCGTTTTGGAGATCGCTCGCGCCGGGTATCTCGTTGCAGATTCGATCCGTCACAACTTGTGGATTGAGGCGCACGGGGGAACGTGGCGCTTGTGGATTGAGGTTCACAAGGGAACGTGGCGCGCAAAGCTGGGAGACTTTTATACCGGCTTGAAGCCGCTTGCCGCGCTCCCGGAGGGCGAGGCGGGGGTTTTCATGGACCAGGTCGTGGGTCTCACGCGGGACTTCCTTAGGAGGGCAGGGTATGAGCGGGGGAGTGTCGCTGAAAGCGATTCGGCGCCGGCAGATGCGCCCCCTTGGGTCCATCTGGCGTGGCGGCTCACAAGAACGGTTCCTAGGGAAGAGTCTTCTGAGCCATCGGCTGCGCAAGCGCTTCGCTTCCTTGAGAGCATGCGGGTGGGCGTGGCCGAGCTGAGGCGCTCGCCTGCGCGCGGGGGGGTGAGCGATGAGATGCTCAAGGCGATTGCGGGCGCGGAGATTGCGAAGGCGGCCAAGGATCCGGCCGCGATGACGACCGCGGCTTCAGAGCTTGAGAGGCTGGCGCCGCGCGTGGAGCGCGAGCGTACCAAACCGGTGGCCGACGCCATGCGCGCCACGGCCGCGTCGCTTCGCCGGCAGGCCGATGCTTTGACCGCCGCGGCCGCGAAGGCAGCACAGCCGGCCGAGCCGCCTCTGGCCCGCGACCTCACCGCGAGACTGGGACCCCTCCAACCTCCGTCAAAAGAGCCGCTGCCGATTCCGGGAGACGCAACGGCCGGTGGCAGAGTTGAATCTCACGCCGAACCCGTACGCGGGCCTCCGCCGCGCGTCGCGCAGCCCGCAGCTGTGACTCAACCCACTGAACTCGTCGGGTTCCTGACGAGGCGCATTCGCATCACCACGACGATTCTGGCCGCCTTCTTGGCGATCAGCTTCTCGGGGATCCTGAAGACATCTTTCTTCGGGGTGACGATTCCGGCCCAAATCTTCAACGTGCCCAGCGTGCTCCTCCTTGGCGCGCTCGTCTATCTTGCCGCCTACGGCATCAAGGTTGTCTCCCGCGGGGAAGCCGGTCACAGCGTGAGTGTCATCCTTGCGGAGGCGTCCTTAATCTCCCTCGCAGGGTGGGCGGGCGGCAAGTATCTCTTTTCGATCAGTTTCCTGCCCTACACCTATAAACTCTTTCTCCTCGTCGCCCTGCCGGCTTACGTTGTCCTGTACGCGCTCCCGACCTGGGTGGTGAAGCTATTTGGGGGCAGGGGCTTTTTCAAAGTCCGCGAGGGAGAGTCCAGGGATCCCGAGCTTCACCGGCAGGAAGTCTGGCGCGTCTTCCGCCGCGAGGTGGCCATTCACCTGATCACGGCGGCTCTGGAGTTGGCGTTGGCGGCCGCGCTCATCCTATTCTGGGTTCCGCTGCCCGGCGAAGTCACCGTGGCGCTGGCAAAGGTCACGGTCGGCGCGGCCATCTTCTCCCTGCTCTACGGTCTGCAGAGTGGCTGGCCCGTGCGCTGGCGCGTGCACCCGGAAGGCGCGCCCAGCGGCGGCGCCGGCTTCCGTTCCCTGTTGGTGTGGGTCCTTCTCGGCGCTCTGACCCTTGGATTCCCAGCGGGCGTGATCCTCACGGTAGTCCAGCGGGTCGGGTGGAAGGAGACCGTAAAGGTGTTGAGCCCAACAGGGTGGGCGGATCCTTTGCGTCAGATGCTCGATGACGCGGATCGCGTGATTCCCGTGGGCACTGAAACGGACCTGGAGCTTCGCGGCCGCAGGTGGCACGGCATCCGACGCTCCAACAACTTCATCGTGTTTTACCCGGCGGACAAGCCGGAGCTGGCCGCGAAAGCTGAGGAAGTGGCGGCGCGCGCCGACGCGCTGCACGCACGCATTCATGGCGAGTGGGTGGGCGGCTCGCCGCCCCGCTGGAGTGGCCGCGAGCGGGTCGCGGTGCTCCTGTATCCGGACTGGCCGGATTACATGCTCACCTGGGGCGCCAAAAGCATCGCCTGCCAGTATCTGAAGACTTCCTTCTGGTCCGGAAAAACCGACGTGCACGTCGTGGCGCTCACGGCTGACGAAGACCTGGTGTCTCATCAAGAGCACGAGTTCGGACACATGGTCATGGAACCGCTCTTCAGCCAACGGCAGGACGCAGTGCCCAAATGGGCTACCGAGGGCATCGCGAGTTTCCAGGAGCGGGACCGCGACCGGCGCCTTGCGCTCGTTCAGAACCCGCAATCGGGCGACCGGATGTGGCCGTGGCGGGAGCTGATGGTCGATGCGACCAACCCGGCTTTTGTCGACGGCCTTTCGGACCGCGAGACGGGCCTCTTCTACGCCCAGTCCTATCTTCTCGTGCGTTTCCTGGTGGAGCAGGGCGGCGAAAAAGGAGAGCAGCAGCTCACCCGATTCCTCGAGCTCGTGAACGAGCGGCGCCGTCAGCCCAAGCCCGCGAAGGTACTCGATCCGCTCGGGCACATCTACCAGCGCACCCTGGAGGAGGTTTACGGATTCAGCCTCGATGAGCTTGATTCCAAAGTGAATCAGTGGCTTGAACTCATGCCTCAAATCCAGCGCGTGGGCAAGATGGATCAAGTGGAAGCCGAGGAGCCGCAGCCCGAGGCCGGCGTCGAGCTTCCGAAGTCTGCCGTTGTCTCCGAGCGCGAGCGGCTCCGTGCATTTGAGAAAACCCTCAAGGCCGGCGCCGAGGGCCGGTTGCAGATTTATGGCAGGGAGTGGGTGGCCGTGCGCCGCGGCGCGAACTTTATTGTTTACTACCACACCGACGACCTTCCCGAGAGCTACGACCCCGATTCGGTGGCCAAGCAAGGCCATTCGGTCGCGGAGTATCTGGAATACCAGCGGCGCGAGATCTACAAGCGCTGGTTTGGCAACGAGAATCCACCGGACTGGAAGGGGGGCGAGGCGGCGCACGTCTTTCTGTGGGGCAAGCGCGCGGATTTCCTCAAGGAGCGCGGCTGGGTGGCGTTTCTCTCGGAAGGGCTGGCGCATCACGTGCGGCATCCCGAGACGGGGGCGATCACTTTTCAGAGGGTGGATTTCGTGCTGGAGTCGGGGATTGAGCAGTCGGTGCCCCACGAACTGGATCACGCGGTCAAAGCGCACGAGCTCGCGCGCATTCCCTATTGGGCGAACGAAGGCATGGCGGATGACGCGCAGCCGGACCGGGAGCGAGCGCTAGCGCGCGTGCGCCGCGCCCAGTCGCAGGACACCAAGCTCCCCGTGACGACCCAAGAGATCTTGGTGGGCGGGTTTGACCGCAGTTCGCTCCCTGCCCGGCTTCGCGATCTCGGCTCGGAGTTTCCTGAAACGGGCCAAACCCTGGTCCGGTTTCTCGTCGAAGAGAAAGGCGGCGAGCCGAAGTTCATCGCTTTCCTGCGCCGCATTGATCACGAGGTGACCGAGGCGCGCTCGCGCGGGGAAAAGAACCCCGTGCAGGAAGGCGTGCTCGCGGCTTTGGCGGAGTATGGCTACCGCTCGTATGCAAGTTTGGATGACGAGTGGCGGCAGTGGGTGAAGATTCCGGGGCCGCCCATCACCGAGGTTGGCGCGGACGGGAAGCCGCTTGCAGCCCGGCCGACCCGGCTGGGCACGTTGCTGTTGCGCCTCAATGAGCATCTCCCTGTCGGCGCCCGCGCCACCTGGCGGGTCGAGGAGCCCAAGCCATCGACCTGGACCGTGGTTCGCACGACACCGAACTTTGTTTTCGTCTATCCCGCGGACCGGGACACCGAGGAGATGCGCAAGATCGCCGCCGACGCCTCCCGCAGGCTCGAGGACTTGCGCAAGAGGATGTACGTCAAGATCCTCGAGGAGCCGAACCAGCCGGATTCCAAGGGGCGCGGTTTCGTGTTCGTCGAACTGGTTCCCAAGGATTCTCCGGACGATGCGCCCCGCTTCGGCGATCCTTCTGCACGCCTAGAAGGGGCTCTTGATCTCGAAACGAAGACGGTTTGGTACCACGTGAGGGACGTGGATGTTTCGGATCAGATGGAGAGTTCTCTGGCGCGGGTAGTGGGGCAAGTTTTAGAGAATCAGGAGTTCGCCGCTTGGGGCCAACGCATGCCGGTCTGGGCGAGCGACACTGCGCCGTTGCTCCTCTACGACAGCGTCTTGCGATCCATGGAGCGCAGGCACATCGTGGAGGAGGGTCATCCCATGGTGTCCGTTCGCGACATTCTTGTCGGGGGATGGGACAGCAAATCGATCAAGGGGCTGCCCGAGCAGCAAGTGGGACGCATCCTGCTTTCAGGCGAGCTGCTGGCCCGGTTTCTCATTGAGGAACAGGGCGGCGGGCAAAAGTTCCTCACGTTCCTGCACCTGACCAACAAGCTTCACGCCGAGCTCGTCAAACACAGTGTCGAGAAGCCGGTGGACGGCGCCGTGCGCACCAACCTCGAAAACATCTACGGCTT
>CAZPNG010000308.1:0-8654 GCA_964587845.1 uncultured bacterium
TACATATTTAGATAGGAGAGAGTATGCCAGTCACAAAAGTCCAGAGAGAGTCTACCGTTAAGAAGTTTCAACGCAGCAAGACTGACACGGGTTCGCCGGAGGTCCAGATTGCCCTCCTCACGGAGCGCATCAACTACCTCACGGGCCATTTCAAAATGCATGTGAAGGATCATCATTCCCGCCATGGTCTCATGATGATGGTGGCCAAGCGCAAGCGCCAGCTGGATTACCTTCGGGACACAGACCCGGGGTCCTATCAGCGCGTGATCGACGCTTTGGGACTGAGAAAATAGGGGCTGGACGGGACCGCCTTCGCGGTCCGTCCTTGAAGAGAGAAGAAAAAAGGAAGGAAGGTAAGGGATCGCATGATTCGTTTAGAGGTTCCTTTTGGAAGCAAGAAGCTCATTTTCGAGACCGGGAGAGTTGCCCGCCAGGCGACGAGCGCCGTCACCGTGCAGCTGGGAGACACCGTGGTGCTGGTGTCCGTGGTGGGAGAGCGGGAACCCAAGCCGAACGCCGGCTTTTTCCCGTTGCTCGTGGAGTACCGTGAGCGCACGTACGCTGCCGGAAAGATTCCAGGCGGCTTTTTCAAGCGCGAGGGGCGGCCCAGCGAGCGGGAGATTCTCACGTCCCGGTTGATCGACCGGCCCGTACGACCGCTTTTTCCGGACGGCTATTTGTGCGACGTGCAAATCACGGCCACGGTGCTGTCGGCGGATGGTGAAAACTGCCCGGATATCCCCGCTGTATTGGGCGCCGCGTTTGCGCTGCACACCTCCGACATCCCCATTCAGGGGCCGTTTGCGGCCTGCCGGGTGGGCCGGCTTGCCGGCACTTGGGTTCTCAACCCCACGTTTCAGGAGATCGAGCAGTCGGACATGGACGTGATTGTGGCGGCCACGCGCGAGCGCGTCGTCATGATCGAGTCGGGTCTTAAGGAAGTCTCCGAAGCGGACTTTCTTGAGGCCGTGCGCTTTGCTCACCGCTCGCTTGCGACACTGTTCGACGCGGCGGAGCAAATGGCCCGGCAGGCGGGTCGCAAGAAGCGGTCCTACACGCCGTCCCGAATCCCGCAGGACGTTCTCGACAAGGTCCGCACAGCGGTGGCGGGCAAGTTCGAGGCCATGCACCTTTTGCCGACCCGCGAGGAGCGGATGGCGGCGCACGACAAGCTTGTCGAGGAGGCGACCGCCCGGTTTGACCAGACGGCTGCGGGCTTTGACGCCAACCAGGTGGAGGCGGCGCTCGAAGAGCTCGAGAAAAAAGAGGTCCGCGAGCTCATCTTGTCCAAGAAAGCGCGCCCGGACGGCCGGGGGTTCAATGACCTACGGCCCATCGAGTGCCAGGTGGGGGTGCTGCCGCGCACGCACGGCTCGGCCCTATTCACCCGTGGCCAGACGCAGAGCCTGTCCACCGTCACCCTCGGCACGGCGGAGGATGAGCAGAGGATCGATGCGCTCGAGGGCGAATCCTCGAAGCGTTTCATGCTCCATTACAACTTTCCCAACTTCAGCGTGGGCGAAATCGGCCCCTCGCGCGGCCCGGGCCGCCGGGAGATCGGGCACGGGGCCCTGGCCGAGCGCTCGCTGCGGCTCATGATGCCGGGTGAGACGGAGTTTCCCTACACCGTGCGCGTGGTCTCCGACATCTTGGAGTCCAACGGCTCCTCGTCGATGGCGACGGTCTGCGCGGCCACCCTGGCGCTCATGGACGCGGGCGTGCCCCAGAAGTCTCCGGTGGCGGGCATCGCCATCGGCCTGGTCTCAGAGCGTGACCGCTGGGAAACGCTGACCGACATCGCAGGCATTGAGGACCATCTCGGGGACATGGATTTCAAGGTGGCCGGAACCTCCTCGGGAATGACTGCCGTGCAGATGGACGTCAAGATCGCCGGCATCACCTTCGAGATGATGGAGCGCGCCCTCGCGCAGGCGCGGGAGGCGCGCGCAAAGATTCTGGAGATCATGATGCGCGCCCTTGACAAACCCCGCGCGGAGCTTTCGGTCTATGCCCCGCGGATCACGCAAATCAAGATCAACCCGGCGAAGATCCGCGAGGTGATCGGGCCAGGCGGCAAGATCATCCGCAGGCTGATCGAGGAGACCGGGGTGCGCTCGATTGACATTGAGGACGACGGCAGCGTGTCGATCGCTTCGACCGATCCCGCGGCCGCGCAGCGCGCGCTTGATCAGATTCTCGCCATTACGGCGGAGGCCGAGATCGGCAAGATTTACGAAGGCACCGTGGTCCGCATCCTGAACTTCGGGGCGTTCGTCGAGATTATGCCGGGCACCGACGGCCTGATCCACATTTCCGAGCTTGCGGACGGTTTCGTCAAGTCAGTCGAGGATGTGGTCAGGATCGGGGATGTCGTGCCCGTGAAGGTGATGGAAATTGACGAGCAGGGGCGCGTGAACCTGAGCCGCAAGCAGGCGCTCTTGGATCGCGGCGAATCGGCCGCTCCTCCTCCACCCCGCGAGCGGGGACCGGAAGAGGCGGCGGTCGGGGCGGGAGATCGCGGTCCGGGGCGATCGGGAGGGCGCGATTTCGGCCGCCGCGGCGGCGGGTTTCGCGATCGCGGCCGGGGAGGCCCTGACCGCGGCCGGGGTGGGCCCGGACGTGGGCGCGGAGGTTTCGGCGGCCCCGGGCGCGGCGGTTCCGACCGAGGTCCGGCGCGCAGCCACGACCGGGGACCGGAGCGTGGTCCAGAGCGCAGTCCTGAACCCGGTCCCGAGCGGGGTCCGGAGCGCAGCGATGACCGGGGACCAGAGCGCAGTCCTGACCGGGGTCCGGAGCACAGTCCTGACCGGGGACCAGAGCGCAGTCCTGACCAGGCTCCGGAGCGCAGTCCCGAGCGAAGCCGTGACCGGGGCCCGGAGCGCAGTCCCGAGCGAAGCCGTGACCGGGGCCCGGAGCGCAATCCCGAGCGAAGCCGTGACCGGGGCCCGGAGCGCAGCCCCGAGCCGGCACAGGGGCCTGTGCATATTGAGAGGGACGAGTTTCCGGTCGACGACGACTGAGAATCACCTTGGCGTCAGCCGTTGCCCCTAGGTGAGGAGGGGCTTCATGAAACGCGAGCGCGCGAGTGAAATCGCAGGCGTTGCCCTGCTGTTCCTGAGCTTTTTCCTGCTCCTGAGCCTTGTCACTTTTCACTCCGTCGACCTCTCGTTCTATAGCTCGCATCCCCAAACCCCCCCGGCGAACAAGGGCGGCGTCGCGGGGGCGTGGTGCGCCTTTGTTTTGCGGATTGCCTTCGGCGGCGGTTCATTTTTGGCCGTCGGCGCGCTCTTGTTTTTGGCCGCTTGTCTGCTTTCGCATCAAGTCCCCGAGCGCAAACTTGGCAAGTTGCTGGCGCTCGCCTTCTTCGTTATTTTCGGCTCCTCCCTAGCCTCTGCACTAGCCCCGGAAGATCAGGCGATCTCTTGGGGCGGCCTGGCCGGGTACCTCATCGGCTCCCAGTTGGCGCGCTACTGCGGCCGCGTGGGCAGCTTTCTCATCCTGGTTGCGAGCCTCATCCTGTCGGGCTTACTCGCGAGCGAGTTTCTGATTTATCCGCGCATGAGGAAGGGGTTGGATGCCCTGATGGCGGCGGGGCGCGCCTTCTTCGGCTTTCTGGCTCGCACCCGGGTCACCTTACCGGCTCCGGGCCGGCAACACCCGAGGAAGTCCTTCGAAGAGACTCTATCGGTCACGGGCCTCGAGAAGCCTCGCCTGCGGCCTTCCAAGCGTGAGCAGGCGATTCGTGAGATCAGTGAACATGTTCAAGAGGGGGTGGGGGCGGTCAAGGTCGCGGCAAGCGAGCGCAAGAGCGAGCCCAAGCGGCCGCCGGCCGTTCGTGAGACCCGGCCGAGAGAAGAAGCGCGTCCGGGTTCTTATGTGTTCCCCACGCTGGATCTTCTCGCCGAGCCGGGGCGCGATTCAGGCGGTGGCACCCAGGATGCTCGCGAGGGCGCGGCGGTCCTCACGGCCACATTTCGCGATTTTGGCATCGACGCCAAGGTCGTCCACGTTGAGCAGGGGCCCGTCATCACGCGCTACGAGGTCTTGCCGGCGCCCGGCGTTCGAGTGCAAGCCATCGCTGCGCTCGGCGATGACCTCGCGCTGGCCCTGAAGGCGCAAAGCGTGCGCTTTCTCACGCCCATCCCCGGAAAGTCAGCGGTGGGCGTGGAGGTGCCAAATACCCGCATCAGCCAGGTGGCGTTAAAAGAGCTCCTGGCGGTGCCCGAGGTCGCCCGCACGGCTTTTGACCTGCCGCTGGTGATCGGCAAGGATGCGAGCGGAAAGCCCCTGGTGGCCGACCTGGCCGACATGCCGCACCTGCTGGTGGCCGGCACCACGGGCAGCGGCAAGACCGTGTGCATCAATGCGCTCATTGCCGGGCTGCTCTACCACAAAACGCCCGAGGATCTGAAGTTTGTCATGGTCGATCCCAAGATGGTGGAGCTTGCGCTCTACAACCGCTTGCCGCACTTGCTGACGCCGGTGGTGACGGAGCCCAAGAAGGCGGCCGCCGTGCTGCAGTGGCTCCTGGCCGAGATGGAAGCGCGCTTTCGCTACTTTTCGCGCGTCGGCGTGCGAAACATCAAAGGGTTCAACACGCGGGAGCGCGGCGCCCCCTTGGTTGAGGAAGAGACCGAGGAGGCCATCCCCGACTTTCTCCCCTACATTGTGCTGATCATCGATGAGTTGGCTGACCTCATGATGGTTGCGTCGGCTGACAAGGTCGAGGGCGCCATCACGCGCCTGGCCCAATTATCGCGCGCCGTCGGGATCCACATGATCCTCGCCACGCAGCGGCCCTCGGTGGACGTCATCACGGGCGTCATCAAGGCCAACTTTCCCGCGCGCATCTCCTTCAAGGTGGCTCAAAAGGTCGACTCGCGCACGGTGCTCGACGCCAACGGAGCGGACAAGCTCATCGGCAAGGGGGACATGCTGTTCCTCAAACCCGGGGTGGAGAGGCCCATTCGGGCCCAGGGGGCTTTCGTCACGGACACCGAACTCGAGAACGTGGTGTCCTTCATTGCCAAGCAAAAGTCTCCGGAGTTCAGCGAGATCGCGGCCGAGGCGCAGGAATTTCACGACACCGGCGGGCGAGCGCATGAGCAGGACGACATGTACGGCGAGGCGGTTCGCGTGGTGCTGCAAACCGGCGTTGCTTCGACCTCCATGTTGCAGCGCCGCTTGCGGCTGGGCTACACCCGCGCCGCGCGCCTCATGGACGTCATGCAGGACGAGGGCATCGTCGGCCCCCAGAACGGCGCCAAACCCCGCGAGATCTTGAAGAAAGCCGTCATTCCGTGATCCAAACGCTCCGTCGCCGCATTGCCGTCTTGTCCCTGGGGTGCTCCAAGAACCTCGTGGACAGCGAGGCGCTCCTGGGAATCCTCAAGAAAGAAAACTATATTTTGAGCGAGCGGGTCACGGCGGCCGATGTGGCCGTGGTCAACACCTGCGGCTTCATCGAGGAGTCCAGGCAGGAATCGATCGACCACATCCTGGCTCTGGCGGAGCTCAAGCGGGAAGGGAAACTCCAGGCGCTTGTGGTCATGGGTTGCCTCGCCCAGAAGCATCACACTGAGCTCGCCCGGGAAATCCCCGAAATCGATTTGCTCCTGGGCAGCGCGGATTACCCGAAGCTCCCCGGGCTTCTCAACGGCCTTCTGAAGCCCCACGGCACGATCACGGCCGTTGAACCGCCCCATTACCTTCACGACCCGAGCGTGCCGCGCCTGGCCATCACGCCCAAGCACTTCCGCTACCTCAAGATTGCGGAGGGCTGCAACCACCCCTGCGCGTTTTGCATCATTCCCAAATTGCGCGGCCGGCACCGCTCGCGCACCATTGACTCGCTCCTTCTAGAGGCCCGCCAGCTCATCGGGGAGGGCGCGCGCGAGATCGACGTCATCAGCCAGGATACGACCTCTTTCGGAATTGACCGCTCCGGCCGCCAGGAGCTTCCGGAACTCCTGTACCGCTTGAACGAGCTCGATGGAAAGTTCTGGATCCGCCTTTTCTACGTGTATCCTGCCCTCGTGGACAATCGCCTTCTGGAGGCCGTGCGAGACTGTGATAAAGTTTGCAAATATGTCGACATGCCCCTGCAACATATCTCCACCGAGGTGCTGCGGCGCATGCGGCGCGGCATGACGCGCGGGGAGACGGAGGACCTTCTGGCGCGCATTCGGGCTACGATTCCCGGCGTGGTCCTTCGAACGACGTTCATCGTGGGATTTCCCGGCGAGACGGAGGGCCAGTTCGAGGAGCTGGCTGAGGCCCTCCAGCGCTTCCGCTTCGAACGGTTGGGCGTGTTCCGCTATTCTCAGGAGCCGGACACCCCGGGCGGCGAGATGCCCGACCAGGTCGACACCCCTACCAAGGAGCGACGCTTTCGCGCCCTCATGGAGCTTCAGCAGGAGATTTCCTCAGACCTCAACCGTTCCCAGGTGGGCCGCTCGCTCGAGGTCTTGATCGATGAGGCGGCCTCAGCCAAGCAGGATCTGTACGTGGGGCGTTCCTACCAGGATGCGCCCGAGGTCGACGGCCTGATCTTTGTGCGCTCGAAGCGAGCCCGCCTGGCCGCCGGCGATTTTGTGCAGGCGCGTGTTACGGGATCGCTTGAGTATGACCTGATTGGGGACCGGATCGAACCATGCTCCTGACGCCCAACGCGCTCACGTTCCTGCGGATGGCCCTGGCGTTTGTCGCTCTCCCTTTTTTCCTTTCACCGGTGGAATCCAACTGGATCCTGGCGGCGGGAATCTACACCGTGGGCGCCGTCACCGATCTGATCGACGGCCTGTGGGCGCGGCGCCGGTCGCTCGTCTCGAACCTGGGCAAGATCCTCGACCCCGTGGCGGACAAGTGCTTGGTGCTGGCTGCGTACGCAGCGTTTGTCGCGAAGGGCGTGTTTTCCGCGTGGTGGCTGGCGCCGACCGCCGTGCGCGAGGTGGCTGTGACCGTTGAGAGGACCCGGCGTCTCGTGGCTCGTCAGGCCGTCCCTGCCTCGAGCTGGATGGGCAAGTCCAAGACGGTCATTCAGCACCTCTCGGTCCTGGCTTGCTTCCTTCACCTTCTGGCGCGGGATGCCGAGCGCTCCGGCGCCGTCCTGCGATCGGTCGCGCCGTTGGGCACCTGGAGCGACGCGCAGACTTTCTCACTTGCCCTTGCCACCGCAGTGACGGTCGTGTCCGGAGTGGAATTCTTCATGGGGTTGGCGGCCCAACGCTCCTCAAAGACGTCGCGCGGATGAACGCCCGGGCGGCGCGGGCCTGGGTGACTTTGGCGGGGCTGGGGGAGAAATGCCCCATGCCGGGAACGGTCGGATCGGCTGCAGCGCTTGCCGCCCTCGCCGTCCTTCCGAGGTCTTGGGCCGTTTCCCTCGCTCTGCTGTCCGCAGGAACGCTCGTGTTTGGCGTCGCCTGCCACGCCTACCTTCAGGGGCTTGGAAACGGGGCCGGGAAAACCGATCCTCACGAGGTGATCGCCGACGAGGTGATCGGGCTTTGGGTCGCCTTTCTGGGATTGCCCCTGACCCTCTTTACGGCCGTCGCTGGGTTTGCCCTCTTCCGGTTCTTCGACATCGCCAAGCCCTATCCAGTGAACCGCATGGAAAGACTGCCGGGCGTTTGGGGCGTCTTTCTGGATGACATCGTGGCGGGGCTTCTTGCGAACGTTCTTCTTCGGATTGCGCTGAGGATGACGGGCTAGGCATAACCTTCCACGACATGGCACCACAGACCTTGTCACCTCGCATCGTGGGGTTGTCCATCGGGACTGAGCTTTTGCAAGGGAACGTGCCGGACTCGAATGCCGAGTTCATTTGCGCTCGGTTGAGTCGCGCGAGCCTCTCAGTCGCCGGGTGGCACACGGTGCCGGATGCGCGCGGCGACATCGTGCGCGCCTTGCGTGCCGCCGAGGCGGGCGCGGATGTCTTGATCCTGACCGGCGGGCTGGGCCCCACCCATGACGACGTGACCAAGCGCGCTTTCGCGGAATACCTGGGGGTGCCCCTGGTCCTGAACCGGCGGATGGCCTGGAGCCTGAGCCGTTCGGCAGCGCGCCGCTCGCTGCCTGCCCGGCTGCTTCGGGAGCAATGCTTGTTTCCCCGCGGCGTGCGCCTTGTGGCCAATCCGGTGGGCAAGGCGCCGGGGGTGTTTGCCGAACATCAGGGACGATGGTTTTTTCTGCTTCCCGGGGTCCCGGTCGAAATGCGGGTCATGCTCGAGCGGACGGTCATTCCCCGGCTCGCGCGAGCTTTTCCTCGCCGGGCGCTCCGGGTCGAGCTCGTGGTGCGGACGGTGGGCTTGGGAGAACCGGAGGTCGTCAAGATTGCCGGGGGGGAGTTTTTCACTCGCCCGCCTGCGCAAGTGGGCATTTACCCCGAGGGGGGGCAGGTGACGGTCCGCCTTGCCGTGGCGCGCGCCCAGGCGCGCGGTGCGATCTCAAGCCGCATGAAGGCGCTCGCGCGCCTGCGGCCCTGGACCTTTGCTTATGATGAGCGCCCTTTGGAAGCTGCGCTGCTCGCCGCGCTCACCCGCAAGAAGCTGACGCTCGCCGTTGCCGAGAGTTGTACCGGCGGGCTGCTTGGAAAGCGGGTGACGGACGTGCCGGGGGCCTCCCGGGTGTTTTTGGGGGGATTTCTGGTTTATTCA
>CAZPNG010000309.1:0-3382 GCA_964587845.1 uncultured bacterium
GTCAGGCGACTGAATAACCTCTTGTGGGTTTACTCAGCCGTTGCCAAAACCTCGAGCAGCATCAAATCGGAGGACGCCTATTTCCCGGGAGGAGACCTCGTCGACATGGTGGGGATAGATGCCTACATGGCTGACTTGAGGATCGACAAGGGATACAGGAATCTGACGGCATTGAAAAAGCCGTTTTGGTTGACCGAGTTCGGCCCCTTCAAGGGCTCCAATGTCATCCACGATTACGACTACGCCCGCCTGATCGAAAGAATCCGAAGTCGCTACCCGAAGACCGTGGCCTTCCAGTGTTGGAACAGTTTCTGGTCCATGGTCGAGCAGCAAAACGCAGCCGCTCTCCTGAATGATCCGTGGGTCATCACCCACGAGGATCTTACCTGGAGAGGGTGAAGATCATCCAAGGCCGTTTCTCCACTCCCGCGAATCTCTCCTGACTCTACGGCACCCGGTCTTCCTCGGGGATGTAGCGATCGAGCCCCTTCCACCGCCGGTGCGTCCAGACCCACTGTTCGGGGTATTTTAAGATTTCCGCTTCCAAAATCTGGTTTAGGAGGGCCGTTGTCTTTTCCTCGTGTCGAGCGGAGTCCGGATCAAGAGGCACCTCCCGCAAAACCTTGAAGTGATAGGTCCCATGGCCAGTCCGAAGGCAATAGGCCGGGATCAAAGCGGCCCCAGTCCTGCGCGCCAAGCGAGCAGGGATGGAGGTGGTGGAGGTCGGCTCTCCGAAGAAATCCCCCCAAACGCCTTCCCGCCCGGCCCACTGATCGATCAAGATAGCGACCAGGTGGTTCTTCTTGAGTTCGCCCAGAACCTCGCGGATTGAGTTTTTGCGGTCGATGGGATTGAGATGCAACGTCATCCGCAGCTCTTGGATCCATCGATAGAGATGCGGATTCCGGACCGCCCGAACCACCACCGAACAGGGGTGCCCCCGCAGATAAGGCAGAAAAGCCAGGTACTCCCACGATCCCAGATGAGAAACGACCCAAATGACCCCGCGTCCTTTTTGGAACGCAGCGTCGAGATGCTCCGTGCCTTCATAGTGAAAGCGCTCTTTGGATTCGCGGAGCATGCGGGGGATCCGGAAAAACTCAATCAGGGAGGTGACCACATTGCGGAAGGATTCCCGCGCAAGCGCCTGCTTTTGATTCGTGTCGAGGGCATCCCCATACGCACGGGTCAGGTTTTCAAACGCGGTGCTTCTGCGTTTCGGCATGGCCGCGTAGAGCAGATCGCCCAAGCGGCGCGCCAACCAGCTCGAAGCCCTTAGGGGCAGGAGATTGATGAGGCCCACAGCCAGGCGGACAGAGGCATATTCCAGCCATTTGGCCCCAGGAATGAACTCGCTTAATCTCAGCCGTTCACCCAAAGCGAAACATCTCCGCTTGAGTCCAGAGACGACCCTTCCGGTGAAGCTCTAATGGCGCCGCCCGCGGCGGCGCGATTGGCGGGAGGTAAAGGTGTAACGCGTCGGTGGAGGGAACTTCTCGACCGGCAGTTCTGGATGAGAAGAAATAGGGATGGCCGTGCGGATCAGGCGTTCAATGCTGCGCACATCGGTCGCTTGATCGGGCGTGGCAAAAGAGATCGCGTGCCCAACGTGCCCCGCGCGGGCCGTCCGGCCGATCCGGTGCACGTAAGTCTCGGCTTCTTCGGGAAGATCGTAGTTTAAGACCAGCTCAATGCCCGTCACATCGATGCCGCGGGCCGCGATGTCGGTGGCGATCAAGACCCGGTAGCGCCCGGATTTGAAGCCCTCCAGCGCCTCCCGGCGCTGCGGCAGCGAGCGGTCCGAGTGCACCTCAGCAACCCGAAAGCCCATGGCGCGCACATCCCGCGTGAGCTTGTAGGCCTTAATCTTCGTGCGCACAAAAATCAGCACGCTCCCGCGGTATTGCGCCAGGACCTTGCTCAAGAGGATGTTTTTTCTCTCCTTGTTCACGATGAAAACTTCCTGCGTCACTTTCTCTACCAGGGTGCCTGAAGGGGCGATTTCGACGTTGACGGGGAGCTTCATGTAGGAGGCCGCGATTTTCGAAATGGCCTCCGGCATCGTGGCACAAAAGAGCAGCGTTTGCCGTTCCCTCGGCACAAAGCGCAGAATCCTTAGAATCTGCGGCAGAAATCCCATGTCGAGCATCCGGTCGGCCTCATCCAGGACAAGCACCCCGACGTCTGCCAGCGTGACGGTGCGGTGGTCGAGATGATCGATCAGCCGGCCGGGCGTTGCGATCAGCACCCGCACGGGCCGGCGCAGCGCTTGGATCTGCAAGTGCATGGAAGCGCCCCCGACCAGAACGGCGCTATGCATGCCAAACGCCGGAATGAGCAACTGGAAGGTCTCATCCACCTGATAAGCCAGCTCGCGGGTCGGCACCAGGACCAGGCATTTGCCCTTGAGCTGCGAGAGGCGTTGCACCACGGGGATCGCAAAGGCCAGGGTCTTGCCCGTGCCTGTTTGGGCAATCCCCACCAAGTCCTTGCCCTCGATTCCCAGGGGGATGGCTTTTTGCTGAATGGGTGTGGGCGTGACGAACTCCAGGCGGTCCAGGATTTCGAGCACGCGGGGCGCAATCCCTAATCCATCGAAACTTGCTGTCTGCAATTGTTCCATGCAATCGATTATATGATAAAAGCCGGCATCACAGGGATGAAAATGACAGGGGCGCGCGGTTAACCGAGGATGCGCTGCCGGACGGCGCGCCCGCGCCGCCAGGCGCGCGCCCCCTCCACGACCAGGAGAAGGGCGAGAACAAAGAGCACCAAGGCCACTAGTCCCGTGGGATCGAGGGATGGCGGGCTTGCGGCAAGCTTCAACGCCGCCGGCTTGATCAGTAGGGCCAGGGCCCAGAGCGTCATGGCCATCATGAACACCATGGGCAGGCCGGTCAGCCACCAGCTGCGCCCCGAGCGCGCCAGCCACAGGGACACCGTCATGAGTGTGAGCCCGGCGAGAAGCTGGTTGGACGTGCCGAAGATCGTCCAGAACGCCTTCCAGGCCGGAATGGCGTTCCCGGCCGCATCCGTGAGTTTCAGGCTCACGCAGCACAGGGGGATGGCGAGGCTCACGAGCGTCGCACTGAGGCGGCCCGTGTTTCCCTTCCACCCTGTGAGCTCTTGGAAAATGTGGCGGGCCAGTCGCGTTGCCACATCCAGCGTGTCGTAAATAAACGTGGTGAAGGCGAGGAGCGCAAACGAGCGTGCGAACGCAATCGGGATGCCCAGATGCGCGACGAACCGCGCCAAGCCCTCGGCGTACACGCGGTCCGGAGAAGCGCCGGTCAGCGGATCAGCCGGCGCGAGGATCATCACCGTGGACAGCGCCACGACGGCCACCAGCCCCTCGAGCAGCATGCCGCCGTAGCCCACCAGG
>CAZPNG010000310.1:0-4449 GCA_964587845.1 uncultured bacterium
TGCCGCGCTCGCCGCCGTCGCCCTGGCCATGACCCTCATGGTCCCGCCGCTCGCCGCGCCGTTTCTGAAGCCCCGCGCCCCCGCTCCCCAAGGTGCGGCGGGCGAGCCAGGCGGATTCGAGCGCAAGGAGCGGCAGATGCGCTCCTTCTCGCCGTCGAACTTTTACCGCATCCTGATTCACCACCCTTCAGAAGATTTCGCATTGACCCACCCGGCCCGGCGGCGTACGCCGCTCACTTTCACCGGCATGCACGGCTTCGCCCTCGGCTGGCTCTTCTGGATTTCGGTCTTGGGCGCGCCGCTCGCAGCCGCGTTCGCCCGCGCACGCGGCCCGGGCGATTGGGAGGTCCCCTACGGGCTGTTTCTCACCTGGAGTGTCTTCGTGGCAATCGGCCTGGCGAGCCATCACACGGTCGGCGAGGTGCGCTACTTGAACTTCCTGCTCGTGCCGGCTCTGCCGCTATTCTTTACGGGCCTCACGGCGCTCGAGGGCGCAGTCCAGCTTTTCGCACGGGTGTTTCGTGTCCTAGCCGTGGCGTGCTTGGCGCTCGCGATCTGCGGCAACTTCCGATTCTTCCTCGTCGACTACGCCTACCGCATGGGCGGCATGAGGTATGCCGTGGTAAAGGCCAATCAGCTCGCACTCGAGGACCTGCTGGGGCGTCCTCTCAAAGGCCATGAGCTGCACGAGCAGGTCGACCGGCTGGCGAAATCCACGATCTTTCCGGAGTGGCACGACACCTGGCGGGAACAGCTGGGGATCCGCGAGAGAACTCTGCAGGCAGGCGAGCCCTTGTACTTCCTCACGCACGCGCGCGAGTCAGAGGAACTCAAAGCGTTTCGGGACAGAAACTTCGGCGTCGAATGGGCCGGGCACGTGGACTTTCTGGAAGCTCCGACCCTCGCCTTCGCGGCGCTGCGAGCGCTCAAGCACCTGACGGGAAAACCATCCAGCTCGGACGGCATCTATGTCTACCGGCTCACCGCGCCTTGAGGCGGCGCCACCCGGGCGCGGCCCGGGCGCAGCCGTCTTCCTGACGGGCTTCTTCTTCGTCATCATTTTCTACCTCGGCCTGCCCATCGACTTCATCCGCGACTACCTGGACCACCTCGCGATGCTCAACACGTTTGACTACAGCGACCTTGTCTTGCTGCACTTCAATCCCTTGTCGCCAGGATGGTTTTTCATCGAGGACATCTACTACCTGCGCCCCGGAACGGGCCTGCTCACCAAGCCCTTCCACGCCCTATTCGGGGCACTCGCCACGCCTTACTTCGTTTGGGAGGCCATCGCCTGCGGCGTTCTGTGCTGCCTTTTGTATGCGATCATCCGCCGCGCCAGCGGCCGCGCGCTGGAGGGGTGGCTC
Source organism: uncultured bacterium (assembly GCA_964587845.1). Lineage (GTDB taxonomy): Bacteria > Omnitrophota > Omnitrophia > Omnitrophales > CAZPNG01 > CAZPNG01. The sequence goes on from CAZPNG010000310.1 coordinate 1,368, forward strand.
GGCGTGCTGCTCTACCTGAGCTTCCCCACGAATTTCCTCGCCGTGACCCTGCATCCCGCCACGGAATACCACTTCTCGGTGCTGCGCTTCCTCGCCTTCGTCTTTTTTAGCCGCCTCGTCCTGGAGCCCCGCGCCGACACCGCCCGGTTCGTCCTGACCGCCCTCGGGTGGTATCTTGCCGTGCTTTTCGCCATCAAGCTCAAAGCAAGCGAGAAACTCCTGCCCTTTGTTTTCCTGGCGTACCTGGCACTGCGCGCGACCGCTACGCTGCAGGGGGCCGGCGCAAGTCGATATCTGACGCTCGTCGCGGTGGCACTCCTGATGCTCGTCTCGGTGCCCCCACTCCTGGAGCCCCGATCCCCCGAGCCGGCGTTCCTCACGCAACTGAAACTGGAAGCCGCCCAGCGCACTGAGCCGGGGCCGGCGGGCTGGGAACGTAAGGAAGATCTGATCCGCACATTCAGTGTTCGGCATGCGGTCGAGCAGCTTCTGCAAAACTCACAGGAGGACGCCCCGTTTACGACGCTTCTACGCCAGCGGGGCCCGCGGTCGTTTTCGGGAAGTCTGGGCCTCGTGCCGGCATGGTTGTTTTGGATCGGTGCCTTCGCAGGCCCATGGGTCCTTGCGCGCCTCAGAGCCCGAAGGCCCGGGCACGCGGATGCGCTCGCGCACAGCTTCGTTCTGTTCGGCACCTGGACACTCGCTGTCGGAATGACCTTCGCCAGCGCTTTGATGGAGAACGATCTGCGCTACCTCAACTTCCTCTTCGTCCCGGCCGTCCCCTTCCTCTTCGCATCTTGTGCGGTCCTCACAAAATCCCTCGGCCGGCTCGCCGGCACGGCGCTGCGGATCGTGTTCGTCGCGGGTCTCGCGCTCACCCTCGTCACCAATTTCAGCTTCTTCGTTTCCGACTACGTCTACCGCGTGGGCGGCAGAAGGTTCGCCGAAGTGGAGGCGATACGAACGGCCTTCGAAGACTTTCAGGGCCGGCCGCCCGTGGGCGACGAACTGCAGGCGGCTCGAAACGAACTCGGGGGGACAGTTCTGTTGACCGACTGGCAGGAGACGTGGCAGGACCGGTTGCGAAAAAAATCTGAGCCGCTCGAGCGCGGCGGGATCGATCTCTCCGGATTCCGGGGGCGGAAGCTCTACCTGCTCACGCATGAGCGCGAAACTAGAAGCCTGGAGCCCTTCCTTGATCAGGGAGCGCGCGCGGACCTATTGCGGGAAATTTCATATCTTGACGCGCCCACCCTCGCCTTTGGCGCTCTGCGGGCTCTCAAACGCCTGACAGGCAAGCCGGCCACGCCGGACGCGATTTGGATCTACCGGATTTTGGTCCCCTAGCCCATCCGCAGATTCAGGAAATCTTCCAGGCGTGTCGACTTGAGGTAGGGATTCGAGCGCCGCTCATCGCCCATCGTGGAGCTTGGCCGTTCATCGTAGTTGTGGCCGGGCAGGAGGATCGTGGCGTCGTCGAGCTTCAACAGCCGCTGGGTGAGGCTGCGGTACATCTCCTCGGCATCTCCCCCGAGCAGGTCGCAGCGCCCGCAGGCATTGATGAAGAGGGTGTCGCCTGAGACCAGCCGGTTTTCCACGTGGAAGCACTGTGAGCCAGGCGTATGCCCGGGCGTGTGGATGAAGCGGATGCGGACTTGCCCGATGTCCAGCGTATCGCCCCCCGAGACGGCCTTGATGCTCCCCTTGGGAATCTTAAAGAACTCTATTTCCTTTTCATGGATGAACGCCTGGGCGTCGGTCTTTTCAAGAAGTTCGGGCAGGCCGTTCACATGATCGTAGTGCGAGTGGGTGACGAGGGCGTAGCGCACCGTCATGCCGTCTTCCCGCGCCTGCCGCAGGATCGCCTCCACGTCCCAGGCGGGATCGACCACGGCGCATTCGCGGGTCTGCCAGTCCCCCATCAGATACACAAAGTTCTGCATCGGCCCGATTTCCAACTGCCGCAGGTAAAGCCGCTCGCCTTCCTTCATGCTATACTGCCTCTTCAAAGGAAGGCCGCGCCGCGAGCAGGCCCACGCCATGGGCGCGTTCGAATAAGAGGTCGATAGCGCGCCTCGCGTCCGCGCCCAGCTCGAGCGTGCGGTCGTTCACGTACATCCCCACAAAGCGGTCGCCGAGCGGCCGCGAAAGCCCCCGGCCGAACTCAAGCGCATAACTCAAAGCGTCCTCGCGGTGCGCGAGAGCGTATTGGATGCTTTCCCGAAACACGCGCGAGACTTCGAGCATCGTGGGCCGACCCAGGTCCTTACGCACAACGTCCACGCCCAGAGGCAGCGGGAGACCCGTCTCTCGGCGCCACCAAACTCCCAGGTCGACGACCTTCGTGAACCCCTGAGACTCGTAGGTGAGCTGGCCTTCGTGGATCAAGAGACCGGCATCTACCTGCCCCTCGGACACCGCCGCGAGAATCTGGTCGAAGGGACTGACAACTTCCTGGAAATCCCCTGCGAAGAGCTTGAGGGCGAGATAGGCCGTGGTGAGTTTTCCGGGGATAGCGATGCGCAGGCCGCGAAGATCAGCGGGAGCCAGCGGGCGGCGCGCCACCACGATCGGCCCGTAGTCTTCCCCGACGCTCGCCCCGCACGACATCAGCGCGTAGGCGTCGGTGAGGTGCGCGAAAGCGTGCACCGATACGGCGGTCGCCTCAAGCTCGCGGCTCAATGCGCGCCGGTTGAGAGACTCAATGTCCTCGACGACGTGCTCGATGTCAAGCTGACCCGTTGAGATCTTGCGTTTACTGATCGCGTAAAACATGAACGCGTCGTCGGGATCGGGGCTGTGGCCGAATCGGATGCGCACCCGTTCAGGATGGGGCGTGAGGGCGGGACTAGCCTTGGGCTTCGTAGCCACAAACAGACCGGACAGTGAGCTCGGGCGCGCGCTTGAGGCCTTCCTCGTGGGAAAGCATGGGGATGGTGTCCCAGGGGCAGTTTTCCGCACAGTGGCGGCATCCGATGCAGCGGTCCAGGTCCACCTCGACCAACTTTTGAAACTCCGGATGGTCGGGTCCGGGAACGAGCTCGATGCAGTCGACAGGGCAAAAGACGATGCAGGCCTCGCA
>CAZPNG010000311.1:0-11788 GCA_964587845.1 uncultured bacterium
GCTCACGGATGACAGCTGGTACCTCGTGAAGAACACGCCGGGCATCTCGGGCTTCGTGGGATCCGGTTCCAAGCCCATCCCGTTGCGCGTCGAGGACATCGACAACATCCTGCGACAGCAGGAGGAAAAGACGGCGAAACCCAAACCGAAGGTGGAGTTTTCGGTGGGGGAAAGCGTGCGGGTGAAAGAAGGGGCGTTCGCGAACTTTAACGGCACCATCGACGAGGTGAACCCCAACAAGGGCAAGTTGCGGGTGATGGTGGCCATCTTCGGCCGCTCCACGCCGGTCGAGCTGGAATACTGGCAGGTTGAGAAAATATAAGGAACGGATCGAATGGCCAAGAAAGCCGTAACGCAAATCAAGCTTCAGGTCTCAGGCGGGCAGGCCAACCCGGCGCCGCCCATCGGGCCGGCGCTCGGCCAGCACGGTCTGAACATCATGGATTTCTGCAAGCGCTTCAATGAGCAGACCAAGGACAAGCAGGGCACATTGCTGCCCGTGGTCATCACGGTCTTCGATGACAAGACTTTTACGTTTGTGCTGAAGACGCCCCCCGCGGCGGCGCTTTTGAAGAAAGCGGCGGGACTGGCGAAGGCCTCCGGCGAGCCCAACAAGCTCAAGATCGGCAAGGTCAAGATGTCGGATGTCGAGGAGATCGCAAAGCTCAAGATGAAAGATCTCAATGCGCGCGACGTCAAGGGCGCCATGAAGATGATTCTCGGCACGGCGCGCAGCATGGGCATCGAGGTTGAGGGAGCGCTTGCATGAAGCCCCGTAGCAAGCGCTACCGGCAGGCCTTCGGAACGTTCGATGCCACGAAGCGCTACCGGCTGGCGGACGCCTTTCGTGTCCTCAAGGCATTTCCCAAGGCGAAGTTCGACGAAGCCGTAGAGCTTCATTTTCAACTCGGCATCGATCCTGCGCAGGCCGACCAAGGCGTGCGCTTCTCGGTGATGCTGCCGCATGGGGTTGGGAAGACTGTGCGCGTGGTTTGTTTCTGCAAGGGTGAGGAGGCCCAAGCCGCTGAGGCCAAGGGGGCCGTGGCGGTGGGCGGTGAAGAGCTGGTGGAGAAGATTTTGGGCGGGTGGATGGACTTTGACTGCGTCGTGGCGCATCCCGATCTGATGCGCGTGGTCAGCAAGCTGGGCCGCGTGTTAGGGCCGCGGGGCTTGATGCCCTCGCCCAAGTCGGGCACGGTCACGCCGGCCGTGGCGCAAGCGGTGGAAGAAGCCAAGCGCGGCAAGCTGGATTTTAAGGCCGACAAAACAGCCGGTTTGCATGCCCGGATCGGCAAGTTGTCTTTTGACGATACCGCATTGATTGAGAACGCGCAGTCGGTGGTGCGGGCGCTGTTGGACCACAAGCCGTCCGCCTCAAAGGGCGACTTCGTGAGGTCCGCAAGCCTGGCGGGGTCGCAGTCGCCCGGCATCCAGTTGGACGTCACAGCCTTGGCGAGCTAGAGATGCCCCATCCTATTAAGGAGTTGATGTACAAGCGGGTGTTGGAGGACGTCAAGTCCGGCACCGCCATCTTTTTTGCGCGTTTTGAGGGCCTCACGGTCAAGGAGTTTGAGCAGCTGCGCCGGCAGTTGGATAAGTTGAGTGAGAATGTCTTCGTGGCGAAAAACACGCTTGTTCGGCGAGCCTTGAACGAGATCGGCGCCCAAGCGTCCACCGTGTTCGTGGAGGGGCAGGTGGTCCTGGTGACAAGCCATGCCGAGCCGCAGGACATTTCCAAGATTCTGCTCGAGTTTGCCAAGGGACGGGAGAAATTCAAAGTTCAGGGCGCCTTTCTTGAAGGTCAGGCCGTGCGCCTGGCGTTCCTGCAGGAGCTGGCCCAGTTGCCGCCCCGACTGGAGGTACTGGCTGCTCTTGTGGGCCGGATGATTGCGCCCACCGCGCGGCTCGTGATGGGCCTGCAGGGGGTTATTCGTTCTTTTGCGATTGCGCTCAATGAAGTGGCGAAGAAAAAAGGGGAGGGTTCCAAGCCATGACAACCGGTGTTCAAGACAAACCTGGAGTCGAGTTGAGTTCCAAGCTGGCGGGACTCATGAAGTCGATTGAGGAACTCACCGTCGTTGAGATGGCGACGATGGTGAAGGCGCTCGAAGAGAAGTTCGGCGTTTCGGCTTCAGCCGTGGCGGTCGCTGCGCCAGCCGCGGGCGGCGGCGCAGGGGGCGCAGGCGCAGCCGCGGTGGAGGAGAAAACCTCTTTCACGGTGATCCTGGCTGATGCGGGCACCAACAAGATCAACGTGATTAAGGAAATCCGCGCCGTCACGACCCTGGGCCTCAAAGAAGCCAAGGACCTCGTGGAGGGCGCTCCCAAGACGGTCAAGGAGAACGTGTCCAAGGAAGAGGCTGAAGCAGTCAAGAAAAAGCTCGAGGCCGTCGGAGCCAAGGTCGAGCTGAAGTGACACGAAGCTCCGAGCTGTGTCATCCTGAGCGCGAAGCTCCAAACTGCGCGAAGGCTTCTCAGGATGACAAGACGTGGCGCGTGGGTGCGGTTTCCAGAATGACAGCAAAACCAAAGACGTGAGGTGGTGGCTGTGACCAAAGAGACGGAATCCGTCGGCAAGAGCATGATCGAGCGGGTGAGCTTCGCCAAGCTGAAGGACTGCATGGAGATCCCCAGCCTGGTCGAAATTCAGCTCACGTCTTACGAGCAATTCCTTCAGCTCGACCGGCCCAAGCGCCGGCGCAAGCGTCAAGGCCTGGAGGCCGCCTTCCAGGACTGCTTTCCCGTGGCGAGTTTCGACGGGTCCTGCAAGCTCGAATACGTCGGCTACAACCTGGGCAAGCCCAAGTACTCGATTCCCGAATGCCACAAGCGCGGGATGACCTACGCGGCCCCCCTCAAGGTTCAGTTGCGCCTGGTGCGCAAAGGCGTCGCCAAGGAGCAGGAGGTCTACATCGGTGAGCTGCCGCTCATGACCGAAAACGGCACCTTCATTATCAACGGGGCCGAGCGCGTGGTCGTCTCGCAGCTCCACCGCTCCCCAGGGGTGTCTTTTGAGGAAGCCCAGCACGCCAGCGGCAAGAAGATCTTCAGCGTGCGCATCATTCCCTACCGCGGCGCGTGGCTGGAGTTCGAGGCGGATATCACGGACATTTTGTACGCTTACATCGACCGTCGCCGCAAGATTCTCGCCACCACGCTGCTTCGCGCCCTCGGCTACTCCACCAACTTTGACATCATCAAGGCCCTCTATGAGATCGAACCGGTCGAGAACTTGAACCGCGCCATGTTCCGCAAGCTTGAGGGGCGGGTGCTGGCCTCGGACATCTTGAACCCGAGCACCAAAGAGATTCTCTACGCAGGCGGAACGCGCCTGACACGCGACTCGCTCGAATATCTTGTTTCCCATGACATTCACGAGATCAAGCTGGCCGTGATTTTGCAGGACGACCCCTCGCTCGTGAACACCCTGGAGCGTGATCCGTACCACTCGACCGAGGACGCGCAGATCGCGCTGTACAAGCGCATCCGGCCGGGCGATCCGCCCACGGCTGACAGCGCGAAGAACCTCATTGAAAAGCTCTTTTTCGACGCGCAACGGTATGATTTGGGCCGCGTGGGCCGCTTCATGTTGAATCGCAAGCTGGGCGCGCAGGTCGATCTCGACGACGCTACTCTCAAGCCGGCCGACGTGGTGAAGGTCATTCAAGCCCTCCTGAAGCTGAAGGGAGGCGAGCTGCGGGTGGACGACATCGACCACCTGGGCAACCGGCGAGTGCGCTCGGTGGGAGAGCTGTTGCAGAACCAGTTTCGCGTGGGCCTGGCCCGCATGAAGCGCTCTGCGCTCGAGCGCATGTCGATTTACGACCTTGACGCCGTCATGCCCCACAACCTCATCAACCCCAAGCTTATTTCCGCGGCCGTCAAAGATTTCTTCGGGCGCAGCCAATTGTCGCAGTTCATGGACCAAACCAACCCGCTCTCGGAGCTCACCCACAAGCGCCGCTTGAGTGCCCTGGGTCCGGGCGGCTTGTCGCGCGAGCGCGCGGGCTTCGAAGTGCGGGACGTGCACCCGTCGCACTACGGCCGCATCTGCCCGATCGAGACGCCTGAGGGCCCCAACATCGGTCTCATTGCGTCGTTGTCCACCTTCGCGCGGGTCAACGAGATCGGGTTTCTCGAGAGCCCTTACCGCAAGGTGGAGAAGGGCCACGTGACCGACAAGATCGATTACCTGTCGGCCGACGTGGAGGACCAGTACGTCATCGCCCAGGCCAACGTGGAGCTGGATGCCAAGGGCCGCTTCGTGAGCGACAAGATCGCCGCGCGCTTCCGCGGAGATTTTCCCAAGGTGCCGCGCGACAAGGTGGACTACATGGACGTGTCGCCCAAGCAGCTCGTGAGCGTGGCGGCGTCCCTGATTCCCTTCCTGGAGCACGACGACGCCAACCGCGCGCTGATGGGCTCGAACATGCAGCGCCAGGCGGTGCCGCTCATGGACTGCGAACCGCCGCTCGTGGGCACCGGCATGGAGTACCGCGTGGCGCGCGACTCAGGGGCCACGATCGTGGCCAAGGCGCGCGGCACGGTGAAGGCGGTCTCCTCGCACGGAATCGTCATTGATGACATGGTCTATCGCTTGAAGAAATTCGAGCGCTCGAATGCGGGCACATGCATCAATCAGCGCCCGCTGGTGGAAGTGGGCCAGAAGGTGAAGCGGGGCGAAATCATCGCCGACGGCGCAGCCACGAAAATGGGGGAGCTGGCCCTGGGCCGCAACGTCCTTACGGCGTTCCTGCCTTGGCGCGGCTACAACTTCGAGGATGCCATCCTGGTCAGCCAGAGACTCATCCGGGAGGACACCTTTACCTCCATTCACATCGAAGAGTTTGAGATCGAGGCGCGCGACACCAAGCTGGGCAACGAGGAGATTACGCGCGACATCCCCAACGTGGGCGAGGAGGCCTTGAAGGACCTCGACGAGGAAGGCACGGTTCGCGTCGGGGCCGAAGTGAAACCCGGCGACATCCTGGCGGGCAAGATCACGCCCAAGTCCGAGACCGAGTTGTCGCCCGAGGAGAAGCTCTTGCGCGCGATCTTCGGCGAGAAGGCCGGAGACGTGCGCGACGCCTCCCTGACGGTGCCCCCGGGCGTGGAAGGCATTGTGGTGGATGTGAAGATGTTTCAACGCAAGGAAAGCAAGCCCAAGACGCGCGAGGAGAGGCGCAAGGAACTGAAGGAAATCGACACCATCAAGGAGAGCTACCAGGAGCGCATCAACGGGCTGAGGCGCGAGCGGCTGCAGAAAATCTCGGGGCTCGTGCTCGGCCAGAAGCTCTCCGAGGACCTCGTAGATGAAGTGCTGGGCGAGGTGTTGATCAAGGCCGGCCGCGCCATCGAGAAAAAGGAGCTCAAGAAGCTCGAGCGCTGCGACTGGGAGTCGATCCGCATCGACGACAACGCGGAGCTTGAGGAAAGCATCCGCAAGGTGGCCCGCATCTGGGGCGATGAAATCGATGAGTTGGTGGAGGAGCGCGCCCGCGAGATCGACCGCGCCAAGAAAGGCGATGAGCTTCCGCCCGGCGTCATCAAGAAGGTCGTGGTCTACGTGGTCTCCAAGCGCAAGCTGTCAGTGGGGGACAAGATGGCTGGCCGGCACGGCAACAAGGGCGTGATTGCAAAAATTCTGCCCGAGGAAGACATGCCGTTCCTGCCGGACGGAACTCCCGTGGGGGTGATCCTCAATCCTCTGGGCGTCCCTTCGCGCATGAACGTGGGGCAGATTCTCGAGACCCACTTGGGATGGGCCGCGAAAGCCCTGGGGCTGTATCTGGAGACCCCGGTGTTCAGCGGCGGGACCGAGTCGGAGATCAAGGCCATGCTGCGTAAAGCGAATCTCCCCGAGAGCGGCAAGACCGTGCTCTATGACGGTCGCACGGGGGAGCGCTTTGATCAGGAGGTGGCGGTCGGCTTCATCTATATCATGAAGCTCGCGCACCTGGCCGACGACAAGATCCACGCCCGCTCGATCGGGCCTTACTCGCTCGTGACGCAGCAGCCGCTGGGCGGCAAGGCGCAGTTCGGAGGCCAGCGCTTCGGCGAGATGGAAGTGTGGGCCTTGGAAGCCTACGGCGCCGCCTACACCCTCCAGGTGCTGCTCACGGTGAAATCCGACGACGTCATCGGCCGCACGCGGATCTATGAGGCCATTGTGAAAGGTGAGAACGCGCTGTTTCCCGGCACGCCGGAGTCGTTCAACGTTTTGGTCAAGGAGCTGCAGAGCTTGTGCCTGGACATCGTGCCGGAAAAGAACCCGGTAGCCAAAGAGCGCGAAGCCAAGCGCCGCCGCGAGGCCACCCGCGATTCGCGCGAGGACCGCCGGGAAGCCGCGCGCGCCAAGCTGGAAGGGGTCTTCTAAATGGGTTACGACATCCGCGACATCAACATTTTCGACTCGGTTTCCATCCGGATCGCCTCCCCCGAGGTCATCCGCTCGTGGTCCCGAGGCGAGGTCAAGAAGCCCGAGACCATCAACTACCGCACCCTGAAGCCCGAAAAGGACGGGCTTTTTTGCGAGCGCATCTTCGGGCCCACGCGGGACTACGAGTGCGCGTGCGGCAAGTACAAGCGCATCAAGCACAAGGGCGTGATCTGCGACCGCTGCGGCGTCGAGGTGACGCAGTCCAAGGTGCGCCGCGAGCGCATGGGCCATGTGGAGCTGGTGGCCCCCGTTTCCCACATCTGGTTTTTCAAGAGCATGCCCTCCCGCATCGGAAACCTCCTCGACATGAGCGTGCGCGCGCTCGAGAAAGTCCTGTATTACGAAGAGTACGTCGTCATTGACCCCAAGGAAACGCCGCTCAAGCCCAGGGACCTCCTCAACGAGGAAGAGTATCAAAAGGCCTGCGAGCAATACGGCGCTACCAATTTTGTCGCCAAGATGGGCGGTGAGGCCGTTCGGGACCTGATGCGGCAGCTGGAACTGGACAAGCTCGCACTGAAGTACACCCGCCAGGTGCGCACCTCGAAATCCAAACAGGCGCGCGCCCGAGCGGTGAAAATGCTCAAGATCGTGGACGCCTTCCGCCGCTCGGGCAACAACGCCGAGTGGATGATCTTGGACGTCATTCCCGTGATCCCGCCCGACCTTCGGCCCCTGGTGGCGCTCGACGGCGGCCGCTTCGCGACCTCGGACTTAAACGACCTGTACCGGCGCGTGATCAACCGAAACAACCGGCTGAAGAAGCTGCTCGACTTGAAGGCCCCCGACGTCATCATCCGCAACGAGAAGCGCATGTTGCAGGAAGCCGTGGACGCGCTGTTCGACAACGGCCGGCACGGCCGCCCGGTCTTGGGCGCGGGCAACCGGCCCTTGAAGTCGCTGTCCGACATGCTGAAAGGAAAACAGGGCCGGTTCCGGCAAAACCTGCTGGGCAAGCGGGTGGATTACTCGGGCCGCTCGGTCATCGTGATCGGTCCGGAGCTGAAGATTCACCAGTGCGGCCTGCCCAAGAAAATGGCCCTGGAGCTCTTCGAGCCGTTCATCATCAAGAAGCTCAAGGAGCGCGGGCACGTGCACACCATCAAGTCGGCCAAGAAGATGGTGGAAAAAGTGAAGCCCGAGGTGTGGGACATTCTGGAAGAGGTCATCACCGAGCATCCCGTGCTCTTGAACCGTGCGCCCACGCTGCACCGCATGGGCATCCAGGCCTTTGAGCCGGTGCTGATCGAGGGCAAGGCCATCCGCATTCACCCGCTCGTCTGCGCGGCCTTCAACGCCGACTTCGACGGCGACCAGATGGCGGTGCACATTCCGCTCTCCACCGAGGCGCAGATGGAAGCCAAGGTGCTGATGCTCTCGGCCAACAACATCTTCTCGCCCTCCAACGGCATGCCCATCGCCACCCCGTCGCAGGACATCGTGCTGGGCATCTATTACCTCACCAAAGCCCAGGAAGGCCTGCCGGGAGAGGGAATCCTTTTCGGGTCCGCCGATGAGGCCTGCGTGGCCTACAACGACGGAGAGGTGAAGCTCCACACCAAGTGCAAGTACCGCATGAACGGCGACACTGTCGACACAACAGTGGGGCGCATTCTTTTCAACGACGTCCTGCCCCGGGGCTTTCGCTACGTCAATGACGTCATCAACAAGGGCAAGCTCTCGGACATCATTTACCAGTGTTACCGGCAGTTCGGGCACTTGGAGGTGGTCCATCTCCTGGATCGCTTGAAGGACCTGGGCTTCGAGCAAGCCACGCGCGCGGGGCTGTCCATCGCGGTGGATGACCTGGAGATTCCGAAGGAAAAGGAAGCCCTGCTGGATGAGGGGCGCGCGGAGATGGCGCGCATCGAGGAACAGTACCAGAACGGGTTGATCACCGACGGCGAGCGCTACAACAAGGTGATCGACATCTGGACCCACATCACCGACCGTATCAGCGACACCTTGTTCGAAAAGCTTTCCCCCTTCAATCCCATCTTCATGATGGCGGACTCGGGGGCGCGCGGCTCCAAGCAGCAGATCCGCCAGCTCGCCGGCATGCGCGGCCTCATGGCCAAGCCCTCGGGCGAGATCATCGAGAGTCCCATCACGGCCAACTTCCGCGAGGGGCTGACGGTGCTGGAGTATTTCATCTCGACGCACGGCGCCCGCAAGGGGCTGGCCGACACGGCGCTCAAGACCGCGGACTCCGGGTACCTCACGCGCCGCTTGGTAGACGTGGCCCAGGATGTGATCATCTACGACATCGATTGCGGCACGCTGAAAGGCATTTTCGTCGAGCCGGTGTACGAGGCCGAGGATGTCGTGGTGAATCTCAAGGACCGCATCGTGGGCCGCGTGGCGCTCGACAGCATCGTGGATGTCGTGACGGACAAGCCCGTGGTGGAAGCGGGCGAGGAGATCACGGAGGAAATGGCGGAGCGCGTCGAGGAGCTGGGACTCGAGAAGCTGCGGATCCGCTCGGTGCTGACCTGCGAAGCCAGGCGCGGCATTTGCGCCAAGTGCTATGGCCGCGATCTTGCCACCGGAAGGCAGGTGGAGCTCGGTACGGCGGTGGGAATCATCGCGGCGCAGTCGATCGGCGAGCCGGGCACGCAGCTCACCATGAGAACGTTTCACATCGGAGGCACCGCGTCGCGCGTCATCGAGCAGTCCTACTACAAGGCGCGCAACAAGGGGGTCCTCAAGTACCACGGCCTGAAGACCGTCACCTCCAAGTCGGGTGATATCATCGTGTTGAATCGCAACGGCCAGGCTACCATCAACGATGAGACCGGCCGGGAGCTGGAGCGCTACACGATCCCCTCGGGGGCCATCGTCTCCCTGCGCGACGGGCACGGGGTCGACAAGGAAACGATCTTCGTGAGGTGGGACCCTTACACGGTGCCGATCCTGACCGAAGTCGGAGGGAAGGTGCGCTACGAGGACATCGTGCAGGGCGTCACCATGAACGAGGAAATGGACGCCACCACGGGCTTGATCGAGCGCGTCATCATGGAGCACAAGGAGGACCTCCACCCGCAGATCGTCATCACGAGCGCCGAGGGCGAGGTGTTGGCCTTTTACCCGATTCCCACGGCCGCGCACATCGTGGTTCGGGACGCCCAGGAAGTGGCGGCCGGCAACCTGATTGCCAAGACACCGCGCAAGATCGCGAAAACGCGCGACATTACCGGAGGGCTGCCGCGCGTGGCGGAGCTCTTCGAGGCCCGCAAGCCCAAGAATCCGGCCATCATCAGCGAGATCGACGGCATCGTGGAGTTCGGCGAGGTCACCAAGGGCCAGCGCAAGATCGTGGTGAAGAGCCCTACGGGCATGACCAAGGAGTACCTGATTCCTCACGGCAAGCACTTGAACGTTTACAAGGGCGATCGCATCAGCGCGGGCGAGCAGCTCGTGGACGGGCCTGTGGTGCCGCAGGACATCCTGCGCGTCTCGGGCGAGCGCAAACTCCAGGAGTACCTCGTGAACGAAGTTCAGGAGGTCTACCGTCTCCAGGGCGTCAAGATCAATGACAAGCACGTGGAGATCATCGCGCGCCAGATGTTGCGCAAGGTGCGCATCGATGACTCAGGTGACACGGACTTCCTGGTGGGGTCTCAGGTGGACCGCATCCGCTTCGGGGAAGAGAACGACCGCGCGGTGAAGAAGGGCAAGCAGCCCGCCAAGGCCACACCGATCCTGCTGGGCATCACGAAGGCGTCTCTGTCCACGGACAGCTTCATCTCGGCCGCAAGCTTTCAGGAGACCACGCGGGTGCTCACCGATGCGGCCTCCGCCGGGAAGAGGGACATGTTGCTGGGATTGAAGGAGAACGTGATCATGGGCCATCTGATTCCGGCCGGCACGGGCTTCTCGGTGCACCGCAGGCTTCAGCTCGTCAAGCAGGGCGTGAGCGAGGTGCCGGGAAGACAGGTTGAGGAGGCGCCGGAAAGGCCCAAGCTGGCCGACCTGCTGCCAGTGGCCGCCGCGGCTGCCGAGGTGACTGAGAAGCCGGCGGAGAAGGAAGCGAGAAAGCCGGCCAAGGCGGCAGCCAAAACGGCGAAAGCGAAAAAGCCGGCCGCCAAAAAAAAGGCGAAAGGAAAGGACTAAGTCCGTGCCGACGATCAATCAATTGATTCGCTTGGGAAGGTACAGGGCCCGGCGCAAGACCAAGGCGCCGGCGCTGATGAACTGCCCGCAGCGCAAGGGCGTCTGCCTGGTGGTCAAGACCCAGACCCCCAAGAAGCCCAATTCCGCGCTGCGCAAGATCGCGCGCGTGCGCCTCACGAACGGCTATGAAGTGACGGCCTACATTCCCGGGGAAGGCCACAACCTCCAGGAGCACTCGATCGTCCTGATTCGCGGGGGGCGCGTCAAGGACCTGCCGGGCGTGCGCTATCACATTGTGCGTGGCAAGCTGGACACGCAGGGCGTCAGCGGGCGCAACGTGTCCCGGTCCAAGTACGGCACAAAGGTCGTGCAGTCTGGCAAGGCCGCATCCGCCGGCAAGGCGCCCAAGGCATGAGGCGCCACCGCGCTGCCAAGCGCCGCATTGATCCCGACCCTCGGTTCCGCGACCTCATGGTGGCGAGGTTCATCAACCTGGTCCTGCGGCGCGGCAAGAAGTCCACGGCCGAGACCATCGTCTACGGCGCCTTTGAGCAGCTTGAGCGCGAGACGGGCAAGAAGGCGCTCGAGGTGTTTCGCCAGGCGGTGAGCAACGTGAGGCCGCTTCTGGAAACCAAGTCGCGCCGGGTGGGGGGCGCCACCTACCAGGTGCCGCTTGAGGTGCGCGAGGAACGTGGCAACAGCCTGGCCATGCGCTGGGTCATCGGATATGCCAAGGGCCGCAAGGGCAAGCCCATGCGAAGCAAGCTTGCGCAGGAGCTTTTGGATGCGTATCGCAAGACCGGGTCGGCCATGAAGAAGCGCGAGGAAGTGCACAAGATGGCCGAGTCCAACCGGGCGTTTTCTCATTACAGGTGGTGATCGGTGGATGACGAGCGCAAGATCCATTTTCCGCTGGACCTCATTCGCAACATTGGGATCGCCGCGCACATTGACGCGGGCAAGACCACCACGACCGAGCGGATTCTCTACTACACGGGCAAGACCCACAAGATCGGCGAGGTGCACGAGGGCACCACGGTGATGGACTGGATGGAGCAGGAGCAGGAGCGCGGCATCACCATTACCTCGGCGGCCACCACCTGCTTTTGGCGCGACTGCCGCATCAACATCATCGATACGCCGGGCCACGTGGATTTCACCGTCGAGGTGGAGCGTTCGCTCCGCGTGCTCGACGGCGCGATTGCCGTGTTTGACGCCGTTGCCGGCGTGCAGCCG
>CAZPNG010000312.1:0-4917 GCA_964587845.1 uncultured bacterium
TTCCGCAGCTCCGAAATTTCATCCTACCGTCCAAGATGAAATCAAGGCCGCTGAAACACAAGAAAACGCTGCACCAGCCATGACTTAAAAGGGGACATTTCTATCTTGGTAAAAAGGGGACATTTCTATTTTGGGTAGACAGATACCCACAAAGGTCTTGCAATGGGAGGAGCTTTCCAGTAGCATACGCTCTGCGCTTGACCCGCACGGCCTAGCCGGGCTGCGGCAGGCGGCCGGGAATCCCTACCAGGTGGGCCACTCTCGATTCATATAATCCCGCAGATCCCTGTATGAGCACACGCCCCCGGGTTTTTCTGATCGACGGGAACGCTTTTTGTTATCGCGCTTTCTACGCGGTGCGGCCGCTCACCACCTCCTCGGGAGAACCGACCCAGGCCGTGTTCGGCGTCGTGTCGATGCTGAAGAAGATCCTCGAGGAGGCGAAGCCCACGCACCTGGCTTTTTGCTTTGATTTGGGCGAGCCCACGTTCCGGCACCTGCGATACAAGGCCTACAAGGCCACGCGCAAGCCGATGCCGGATGACCTGGTGCGGCAGATGCCGCGTGTGAAAGAAGTCCTGCGCGCCTACCGGATTCCGATCTTTGAGCAAGCGGGGTTCGAGGCCGATGACCTCCTGGGCACGCTGGCCGAGCGCCTGGCGCGCAAAGATTTCGACGTCTTCATTGCCACGAGCGACAAGGACGCCCTGCAACTCGTGACTGAGCGGGTCAAGATCTACAGCGCCCATCAGGACGGCCTGATCCTCGATCGCGACAAGGTCAAGGAACGCTTCGGCGGCCTGGGCCCCGAGCGGGTGACGGACGTGCTGGCCCTGGCGGGGGACAGCTCGGACAACATTCCCGGCCTTCCGGGGGTGGGGGAGAAAACGGCCGTCGAGCTGATTCGCCGCTTCGGCAGTTTGGAAAAGCTCATCAGTCGCGCCGGAGAGCTGGAAAGCCCGGCGCGAGCCAAGGCCCTGCGCGAGCATAAGGAAAAATTGGCCGAGTGGAAAGAGCTCGTCACCATCCGCACCGATGTGCCCATCGATCTGGATGTGGACGCGCTCAAGCGCTCCGAGCCCGACACCCGGGAGCTCAGTCGGCTCTTTGCCGAGCTTGAGTTTCGCAAGTTTCTCATCGACCTGGGCCCGGAGCAAAAGCAGGACCCGACGGATCGCCGCTACGAGCTTGTTTCGGGCGAGCGGGACGTTCGTGAGTTCGCTTCCAAGCTTGGGGCAGCACCGGCCTTTGCCGTTCTGACGCACCGCGCGGAGGGCGACGCGCGGCGCGCCCGGCTCGTCGGCATGAGCTTCGCGGTGAAGCCCCGGCAGGCCTTTTACGTTCCCTGCGACGCCGCAGCCATCAGGGCCATCAGGCCCGCGCTCGAAAATGAGCGCATCGAGAAATGGGGCCACGCGCTGAAGGACGATTTGCACGCCCTGCGCCGCGCGGGCGTTCAGCTGGCGGGACCGCTCTTTGACTGTTCCATCGCTTCTTACCTGGCCAACCCGGCCCGCGGCGGCCACACCCTGGAGGATGTGGCCTTCGAGCGCCTCTCCATCAAGAAGATGGGAGTCTCCGAGGTGGTGGGTTCGGGCAAAGAGAAGGTGGGCCTGGATCAGGTGCCGGCCTCCGGGTTGCGCGACTTTGCCTGCGAAGAAGCGGACTTGGTGGCGCGCTTGAAGCCTCTCCTGGCAAAGCGGCTTGCGGAGTTCAGCCTCGCGAAGCTCTTCACTGACCTCGAGATGCCCCTGACGCGCGTGCTGGCGCGCATGGAGTGGGAGGGGGTCAGGGTGGACCGGGAGATCCTGGAAACCCTGGGCCGGCAGTGCCGGCACGAACTGGATGAACTGGCGGGCCGGATTTACCGCGAGGCGGGCGAGGAGTTTAACATCAACTCCACCAAGCAGCTGGCCGATATTCTGTTTACGAAGCTGCGCCTTCCGGTCGTGAAGCGAACCAAGACCGGTTACTCCACCGACGTGGCGGTCCTCGAGAAGTTGGCCGAGTCGCACGAACTTCCCCGGCTGATCCTGGATTACCGCGAGCGCGCGAAGCTCCAGTCCACGTACCTGGAGGCGATCCCCCAGCTCATCGATTCCGAGACGGGACGGCTTCATACCTCGTTTAACCAGACGGTGACGGCCACCGGGCGCCTGTCTTCGAGCGATCCGAACCTTCAAAACATTCCGATTCGCTCGAAGCTGGGCCGGGAAATCCGCCGCGCCTTCGTGCCGCGAGCCAAGGCCCGCAAGCTCCTGGCGGCCGACTACTCCCAGGTTGAGTTGCGCTTATTGGCGCACCTGTCGGGCGACCCGGTGCTCACGACGGCGTTCCGGGAAGACCGCGACATTCACGCCCACACCGCGTGCGTTCTCTACGGTGTGCAGGAGAAGGACGTGACGCGCGAGATGCGCGACGCCGCCAAGACTGTAAACTTCAGCGTGCTGTACGGCAAGACGGCCTTTGGCTTGGCGCGGGATTTGGGAATC
The DNA here is from genome assembly GCA_964587845.1 of uncultured bacterium. Lineage (GTDB taxonomy): Bacteria > Omnitrophota > Omnitrophia > Omnitrophales > CAZPNG01 > CAZPNG01. Next base: position 2,493 of record CAZPNG010000312.1, read on the forward strand.
TCGGTGGGTGACGCCGCGGACTTCATCAAGGCCTACTTCAAGCGCTACGGGCGCGTGGAATCGTTTTTAGGGGAAAAGCTCGAGCAAGCCCGGCGCGACGGTTACGTGACCACGATGTTGGGCCGCCGGGCCTACGTGCCGGACATCAAGCACCCGAACGCCACGGTGCGCGGCTTTGCCGAGCGCGCGGCGATGAATGCGCCGCTGCAGGGCTCGGCGGCCGACCTGATCAAGCTCGCCATGGTGGCGATCGACGCCGAGCTTGAGAAGAAGTACCCGCAGGCCCACATGATTTTGCAGGTGCACGATGAGCTCGTGTTCGACGTGCCGGACCCGGAGGTCGACGCAGTCTCCGGGCTCGTGAAAGACAAGATGGAAACCGCCATGGTGCTCGACGTTCCCCTGCGCGTGGATGTCCACGTGGGGGACTCATGGTACAAAGACTAACCTCCAAAGGGGCCGGGGCCCTTTTGGGGGAAAAGTGCCACCCCTCCCCGACGTTTTCGGTTCAGGGGTGGCACTTTGCAGGGAAAAGGGCCCCGGCCCCGTCGGGTTTGCCGACCGTCATCGGCGTTACCGGGACAGTAGGTTGCGGCAAAAGCACCGTCGCGAAACTTTTTGAGGCGTGCGGCGCTCTTAGGTTGGACGCCGACGCCGTCGTGCACCGCTTGTACCGCCACGAGCGCGCGCTTCGGCGCGCGCTCAGACGCGCCTTCGGGCCGGGCGTCATCGGCTCCCGAGCTCGTGTCGACCGAGAGGCCCTGGCGGCGCGCGTTTTCAAGAGCGCGCGCGACCGCCACAAGCTCGAGCGACTCGTGCACCCGCTCGTGCGCCGCGAGTTTGCCCGGGCCATTCGCGCCTCACGCCGACGCGTGGTCGTGATGGAGGTGCCGCTGCTCTTCGAGAGCGGCTTTGACCGGGGTTGCGACGCCACGGTCATGGTGATCGCCCCCGCGAAGATCGCGGCCCGGCGGCTGGGCGCGCGCGCGCGCGACATGGCGCGGCGCAATCGCGCGCAGTGGCCGGCCGCCCGCAAGGCGCGGCGCGCGGATCACGTGATTCGCAATGCGGGGAGCCGCAGGGCTCTTCGCCTGAAGGTGAAACGGATTTATCAGTTGATGACACCGGCAGGGTCCGGCAGGCCCGCCTCTAAAAAGGAAAACAGGAGATGAACATGGATACAAAACAGAATGAAGAAACGCTGGATGTCGAGGGCTTAAAGAAGATGAAGGTGGCCGATCTTCAGGAGCTGGCCAAGAAGTACAACATTGAGGACATCATGGGCCTCAAGAAGCAGGACCTTATTTTCGAGATCCTGCAGGGCCGCAGCTCGGGCCAGGAGGGGGTGATGTACGGGGAGGGGGTGCTTGAAATCCTCCAGGACGGCTTCGGCTTCCTGCGCAGCCCCAACTACAACTACCTGCCTTGTCCCGATGACATCTACGTGTCCCCCTCGCAGATCCGCAAGTTCAACCTGCGCACGGGCGACACGGTGAACGGGCAAATCCGGCCGCCCAAGGAGGGTGAGCGCTACTTCGCGCTCCTCAAGGTCGAGAAGGTGAACTTTGAGGACCCGGAGAGGGCGCGCGACAAGGTGCCGTTCGACGACTTGACGCCGCTGTATCCCAAGGAGCGCCTCCTGCTGGAGACCGGGCCCGAGGAGACCTCCATGCGGGTGATGGACCTTCTGACGCCCATCGGCAAGGGCCAGCGCGGCATGATTGTGGCGCAGCCTTACAGCGGCAAAACCATCCTGCTGCAGAAGATCGCCAACAGCATCACCCAAAACCACCCCAACGTCGTCCTCATCGTGCTCTTGATCGACGAGCGCCCGGAGGAAGTGACTGACATGCAGCGCTCGGTGAAGGGCGAGGTCATCAGCTCGACCTTTGACGAGCCGGCTGAGCGGCACGTGCAGGTGGCGGAGATGGTGCTCGAGAAAGCCAAGCGCCTGGTGGAACACCGGCGCGACGTGGTGATTCTGCTCGACTCCATCACGCGCCTGGCTCGCGCCTACAACACCGTGGTGCCGCACTCCGGCAAGATCCTGTCAGGCGGCGTGGACTCCTCAGCCCTGCACAAGCCCAAGCGCTTCTTCGGCGCCGCACGCAACATCGAAGAAGGCGGCTCACTGACGATCATCGCCACCGCGCTCGTCGATACGGGCAGCCGGATGGACGAGGTCATCTTCGAGGAATTCAAGGGCACTGGTAACTCTGAGATTGTGCTCGATCGAAAGCTGATGGAGAAGCGCATCTTCCCGTGCCTCGACATCAACAAGTCGGGCACACGACGCGAGGAGCTGCTGCTCGGGCCGGAGACCATCAACCGCGTGTGGATTCTCCGCCAGCTCTTGCACCCGTTGAACGTCATCGACTCGATGGAGTTCCTCATCAGCAAGATGCGCGGCACCGCGTCCAACCAA
>CAZPNG010000313.1:0-3960 GCA_964587845.1 uncultured bacterium
AAAAGCCCCTGGACCAGCGCGTACTCGGCCTTGACCTGCTCGTTTAAGGCTTGAATCGTTGTCTCCATGCCTGTCTCCAGTCTTTAGGGTTGGGGCGCGACGATCTGCTTGGCAGAGATGAATTGCCGAACATTCTGCTCGAGCGCGCGGAGCCTGGAGGGCGCGACGGCGACCCCCGCATAGGTCAGGGCGGTGAGCTCTTCGTGCATGCCGGCGAGTTGCTTGCGCTCGCGGTCATCCAGCCGGGCTGCCGCCTGGCGCTCATAGGCGCTAAGAATATGTTGTAGCTCGGTCATTGCTTCCTGAGGTTGAAAACCCGAGAGTTTCCCCGCCAACTCATTGAGCGCTTTCAGAGCGGCCTGCTCCGAGCTCACAGCGGGTGAGGACGGCAGCCGGACTCGCTTGCGCGCCAGCCGAACTCCTGTCCACAGGATCCCTGCGGAGAGCGAAATTGCGCCGACCCAGCAAGCGAACGGGGCCCAAGGAAACGGTTTTCCCTTGATGATAAACGACTGCTCCGGAAAGTCAAAAGGATGTTTTTCACCGGCTGGGTCGAGCGCAGCGAGCGCGAGTGAGCCGACACGGGCGGGGCCCTTCGCGCCGGCCGCGAGCTTGTAGTCGAAGGTGCGTGTGATGCGCGTCCCTGCGGCCAGGAGGGATGTTTCGTTGGACTCGGAGCTGTCGCGCAGGGTCAGGTTTTCAAGCGCAAGCGGCGGGATGAGGAAGCGAAACTCGCCTGCTTCCCCCACCCACGAGAAGCTCAGGCGCAGGCGAAGCTCCTGGCCCGTTCGGAGCCCCTGTGGCTCGACCGAGTAGGAGAAGCTTGGAGCGCGCTCGGCGGCGGCTGAAAGTCCCGCCTGCGCCGCCAGGGCGAGCGCCACCCAGACCATTCGTAGCGTCAGGACCATCCGGTGCTCTTTTAGTTATCCTTCGGCTTTTCAGTTTTTTCGTCGTCGACGACTTCATACTCCGCGTCGACCACCGTGGACTCGGACTCCGGGGAGCTTTGGGCGCCCGCCTTGGATGGTTTGCTGCCGGACTGAGAGGACGCGCGCTTGCCCGCATCCTCGTTCACTTTTTCAGCCAGCTTGTGCGAGGCGCGGGTGAGGTTTTCCGTGGCCCCCTTGAGCGCGTCGAGGTCCTCGGGATGGGACTCCAGGGTTTTCTTGGACTCCGCCAAAGCCGCCTCGACGTCCTTGCGCTCGGCTTCCGAGATCTTTGAACCAACCTCTTTCAAGCCCTTCTCGGTCGCGTAGACGAGGGAATCGAGCTGGTTGCGGCTCGAGACGACCTCGTGCTTGCGCTTGTCGTCCGCGGCGTGCGCCTGGGCTTCTTTGATAAGCTTGGCGACCTCCTCTTTGCTCAATCCCGACTGCGACTCGATGCGGATTTTCTGCTCCTTGCCCGTGCCGAGGTCCTTAGCCGACACGTGCACGATGCCGTTGGCGTCGATGTCGAAGGTCACTTCGATCTGCGGCACGCCGCGCGGCGCCGGCGGAATGCCCACGAGGTCAAAGCGGCCCAGGGTGCGGTTGTCGCGCGCCATTTCGCGCTCGCCCTGCAGCACGTGGACGCTCACGGCCGTCTGGCTGTCGGAAGCCGTGGAGAAGATCTCGCTCTTGCGGGTGGGAATCGTGGTGTTGCGCTCGATCAGCTGGGTCCGCACGCCTCCCAGGGTTTCGATCCCCAGAGACAGCGGCGTCACGTCGAGAAGCAGAACATCCTTGACCTCACCCGTCAGGACCCCGGCCTGGATGGCGGCTCCCACCGCCACCACCTCGTCGGGATTGACGCCTTTGTGGGGTTCTTTGCCGAAGAACTTGCGCACGGTTTCCTGCACAAGAGGCATGCGAGTCTGCCCGCCCACCAACACCACCTCGTCAATCTGGTCTGCGGTGACGCCGGCGTCCTCCAATGCCTGGCGGCAGGGCTCAAGCGTCCTTTCCACAAAGTCTTGCGTGAGCTGCTCGAGCTTGGCGCGTGTCAGGCGCATGTTCAGGTGCCGCGGGCCGGTTGCGTCCGCCGTGATGAACGGCAGGTTGATTTCGCTTTCCTGGGCGCTGGAGAGCTCGCATTTGGCTTTTTCCGCCGCTTCCTTCAACCTTTGCACGGCCGTGCGATCCCGGCCCAGGTCGATGCTATCTGATTTCTTAAACTCCTCGATCAGATAGTTGATGATGCGATGGTCAAAGTCATCGCCTCCCAAGTGCGTGTCGCCGTTCGTGGCCTTGACCTCGAAGACCCCCTCCCCGATCTCCAGGATGGAGACGTCGAAGGTGCCGCCGCCCAGGTCATAGACGGCAATCCGCTCATCCTTTTTCTTGTCGAGCCCGTAGGCAAGCGCAGCCGCCGTGGGTTCGTTGATGATGCGCAGGACCTTCAAGCCGGCGATGGTGCCTGCGTCCTTGGTGGCTTGGCGCTGGGAATCGTTGAAGTAAGCGGGCACGGTGATGACGGCCTCGTTCACCTTTTCGCCGAGATACTCCTCGGCATCCGCCTTGAGCTTTTGCAGCACCATGGCGGAGATCTCCGGCGGGGTGTAGTCTCGACCGGCAACCTCAAAAATGGCGTCGCTGGATTTGCCCTCCTTCACCTTGAAGGGCACGAGCTTGATTTCCTGGGTCACCTCGCTCAGCCGGCGGCCGATGAACCGCTTGGCGCTGTAGACGGTGTTCTCGGGATTGGTGACCGCCTGGCGTTTGGCGGCCTGCCCGACCAGGCGGTCTCCCCCCTTGGCGAAGCCCACCACGGAAGGTGTGGTGCGGTTTCCCTCTTTGTTTGGAATGACGGTTGCGGAACCCCCCTCCATCAGGGCGACGCAAGAGTTGGTGGTTCCCAAATCGATGCCGATCACTTTAGCCATGTCTCGTTTCCTTTCTGTCAGGGTTGCCGCCTCCCATAACCTCAAGAGCCGTGCCAGGGGGCGTAGGATCCGTCATCATAAGTCTATTAGGTATAGACCTTTACAAGGGCGCCCGGAAAGTCTCTTGCCGGCGAGGCTCCCGGCCATGGGAACAGTGTGTCTCAATGTCCCACTTCTTTGTCACCGGGGCCCTCCTGGATCTCGGCGAGCTTGCGGTACAGGGTCTTGCGGGAAATCCCCAATTCCTTGGCTGCGCGGGACTTATTGCCTTTCAGCATGTGGAGCTTCTTGCGGATGAGCTCCTTCTCGATGTCCTCCAGCTTCCCCATGCCGGCCGCCAGGAACGGCTCGCGCGTCAGGCCCTTTCCCAGACGGATGTCCGGCGGGACGTGGTCCAGGGTGAGGCGCGTGCCTTCGCAGAGCACCCCCATGCGCTCGATGACATTTGCAAGTTCCCGAACGTTGCCGGGCCAATCATAGCGCATGAGCGTTTCCAGGGCGTCAGGCTCGATCCCTTCCACCGGGCTTTGATTGCGCGCCGCAAAGCGCTTCATGAAGGATTCCACCAGGAGCGGGATGTCCTTGCGGCGGTCGCGGAGCGCCGGCACCTCGAGCATAATCACGTTGAGACGGTGATACAGGTCCTCGCGGAAGCGTCCTTTGCGGACCTCTTCGGCAAGGTCCTTGTTGGTCGCGCTGATGATGCGCACATTGGCGCGCAAGGTCTTGGTGCCGCCAACGCGTTCAAACTCCCCGTTCTCCAAGACGCGCAGCAGCTTCACCTGCATGGATTCCGGGATTTCCGCCACCTCATCGAGAAAAAGGGAACCCTGGTGGGCGCGCTCGAAGCGGCCCAGCTTTCGCTCCTTGGCGTCCGTGAAGGCGCCCCGCTCATGGCCGAAGAGCTCGCTTGAGAGGAGCGATTCCGTAATGGCCGAGCAGTGCAAGGTTACAAAAGGGCCCTTGGCCCGGGCGCTGCGGTCGTGAACAAATCGACTGAGGAGCTCCTTGCCGCTCCCGCTCTCGCCTTGAATGACGACCGGCGCATCCGAGCGGGCCACCCGCTCGGTCCAGCGCAGGAACTTCTTCCACGTGGG
>CAZPNG010000314.1:0-4557 GCA_964587845.1 uncultured bacterium
CCGGTAACTCTTCAAGAACTCAGCCCGCTTCTTGCCCTGAAGACCCAGCGCCCGGGCAAGATGCGTGACCCGTCCCTCAAGCTTGCCGGTGAGTTTCTCGCCTTGCTCGAAGGTGCAGATTTCTCGTTGGGCGAATTTAACCCTGGCCTCGGGATCCGCCAGCTTCCCGGCAAGTTCTTCCTGCGTTAGGTGGGCCATGAGACGCAGGGCCTCAAGGCGCCGGCCAAAGGCCTCTTTGGCATCCCCAGGAGGTGTCTTGTACACCGGGACTGCCCACCTCTCACGCCTACTCTCCTCAAGCACCTGCCGGTAACTCTCCAAGAATTCGGCCCGCTTCTTCTTCCCAAGACGCAGCGCCCGAGCAACTTGAAGGATCCTACCCTCAAGTTTGCCGCCGAGGTTCAAGCCGTGCTCGAAAGCGGAGATGTCCGTTTGGACGAACAGAACCCCGGCCCGGAGATCCGTGAGCTTTTCGGCAAGTTTTGTCTGAGTCAAGCCGGCTTCGAGGCGCATTTGCTCGAGAAGTGCGCCAAACGCCCTCGCAACCTCGGAAATGGAAGCAGTCCGAGACGCAACGTGACGAGCCGGGTGGCCGCGGCGCCGCGAGATCGCAAGCGCCTCCCGGTAACTCTTCAAGAACAGACCCCGGTCCTTGCGCGAGAGACCCAGCGCCTGCGCAAGATGGGTGATCTTGCCCTCAAGCTTGCCCGTGAGGCGCTTGCCTTGCTTGAAAGAGAAGATTTCTGATTGATCGAATTTAATCCGCGCCGCAGCCGTGAGCTTCTCAGCCAGTTCCTCTAGCGTCAGCCGGGCGCGAAGATGAAGCGCCTCAAGGCGGCGGCCAAAGGACTCCTTCGCATCCTGAGCCGGTTTCTCGTATACGGGAATCGCCCACCTCTCCCGCTCCACCTCCTCAAGCGCCGACCTGTAGCTCATCCGGAACTCAACCCGCTGTTTGCCCCGCAGCTTCAGCACCCGGGCAAGATGAGTGATCTTACCTTCAATCTTGCCCGTGAGAGACTTGCCTTGTTCAAGGTAGAACATATCCATCACACTGAATTGAATCCTCGCCGCAGACGTGAGCTCCTCGGCAAGTTTCCCCTGCGTCAGCCGGGCGCGAAGACGAAGCGCCTCAAGGAGACGGCCAAAGGACTCTCTCGCATCCTGAGCCGGTGTCAGGTACACGGGAATCGCCCACCTCTCCCGCTCGATCTCCTCAAGCACTGACCGGTGGTTCTTCCGGAACTCATCCCGCTCATTGCCCCGTAGACCCAGCGCCTGCGCAAGATGCGTGATCTTGCCGGCAAGCTTGCCTGTGAGATACTTGCCTTGCTCGAAGGAGAAGATGTCTGATTGAGTGAATTCAATCCCCGCCTCAGACGTGAGCTTGCCGGCAAGTTCCCTCTGCGTCAGCCGGGCCGCGATGCGTTTCTGTTTGAGCAGCGCGCCAAATGCCCTTGCAGCTTGGGGAATGGATGCAGCTCGAGCTGCGACGTGCCGGGCCGGGCGGCTGCGGGCGGAGCTGTGGCGCAGGGTGCGCGAGAGCTGATCCCAAGCCGCTGCGAAAGCAGGCTCGGCCACGCGCAGCACTCCCAAGACACGCTCAAGCAGAGCGTCACTCTCGGAGCCGAACTCATCGCGCCAGCCGAGCTGCAGGAACGCTGCAAGGTCCGCGTGAATCGCGGCCGCGGGATCAGGCACAAAACGGCGGGCCAGAGCTTGCAGGGCCGCGAGTGATTGGATCTTCTTCAACATCCGGATTTTGTCCGCATCATCCCGGATCATGATGGTTGGGCCCAGCGAAATGATGCGCAGCGCCTCGGCTGCGTCGGCGCGAAGCAGCATGTCCTCGAAAGCCGGCATCTCAGGATATGCGGGGATTTCGTATTCCGAGTCCGCGGCCCCCCAGCGCATCACTTGTCTGAGACCCATCCCCTTGGCCCACTCTGCGTTGTGCTTGATGATTTCTCGGACAAGCGGCCGCGCGCCGGCGTCCTGCGTAGGATCCCAGAGTGGAAACCGCACGCGCCAGGTCTCCGCGGGCTCGACCGTGCCGTCCTTTCCGGAATCGAGGATCAGAAGATCACTGCCCGCCGCTTTGAACATCGCGTCCAAGCGCTTCCAGCTCAAGGCCTGAACGAGGCTCCGTGTCTTGATCAGGGCTGTCAAGTTCATAGACAAGCCGAGCTTGATCGCAAGGGTGCGCTTGCCGTAGAAGTAAGACTCATAAATCCCCACGCCGCGCGGGCCCGCAAGCACGGCTGAGGCCGTCGTGAAGGGCCGGCGCACCACCGCGATGCGGATCCGGCGCGCCGCGAGCTCGGCGCGCAGCCGCTCCATCCACGCCTCAAAGTCCGGAAAGCTGTCCTCGCGAAGAGCGAGGAAGAGAATGGGCGGAACTGTATACCCGTGCTTTTCAGGGGTGATGTCGGGAATTGTATTCAATATGAGCCGGAGATTGTGTTCGGGATCGTCTGGGTCTCCCTCCACACTCAGGTGCGAAAATCGCAGAATGGGCGTGCCGGTGCCCTGAACCTGGATGGCCGCAGCGCCGCATTGGATGCAAGTCTCCGTGGCCGCCTCGACGCCCAGGGGAACCGTGACGACTTGGGGCTCCTGTGGGAATTGCAATGTCCTCTCGCCCCGGAAAATCAAGTTCACAAGGCCCGGCCCCACGGGCAGCTCTTTGAGCAGCGCGTTGGTCATCGAGTCTTGACGCGCCTCGGCATCTTTGTTCTTTTGCTCGGAGGTGAGTTCCAAGAATTGCCGAAGGTCGGCGAGGATGACGGCCTCGTCCACGAGAGGGTCTGCGCTTTCTTCAGCCGCCGCCGGCGCGCGGGCCGGTTGCAGACGGCGGGGCACCGGGCGGCGGCGCAGAAGCTTCGTTTGGGCGTCGACGGACACGAGGGTTCCCAAGTCACGACTTGCGATGACTTTCACACCGTAGTCGGCGAGCAGCCGGCGCATCGGGGTCTCACGTTCGGCGCCCCGCCCTCCGGCCGCTTCGGTGAGATCGCGCAGCGGGAGGCCTTGGGGCACTCCTCCCGCCTTCCCGGTCGCAAGGACAGTGTCCTTCGCTCGCAGCACGGCGCCTTGCAGCATCGCCGCCGGCTGCCCGATCATCGCCGCCTCGGGCAGCATGCGCCTCCATCGATCAAAGAGCACGGGATGCCGTGCAGCGGCACGCCCAAGGATCAGAATATTGTCCAAGTCGAAGTTCGTCGCCGCAAGCGCATCGGCCAGCTTCTCGACGCGCTTGCGCATCTTGCCCTTGAGGACCGAGCCGGCCACCAAGCTTTCCATCTCAATATCTGAAACTTCAAAGGAGGTCTTCCCGAACTTTTCGCGCCACGACCGGAAGAGCCTGGCGTCGGGCCGCATCTCGATCAGCCGCCTGCGGTGTGCCTGCTTTCCGGCGTCCGTCAGCACGCCCAGAGAAAGCCATCTCAGGAGCCCCAAGCCAAGCATGTCTGAAAAGTGCATCAGACTGTGGGTGGAGACGAGGATGTCCTGCAAGTCATCCCCTCGAGCGTCGTCAAAACCATGGGTGAGTTTGTGCGCGGAAACAACGCCGCTCGCGAACTCATCTCTCAGGGGTACGCTGACGATGAGATCGCCCAGCCGGGTCGGGAATTGAGACCCAAGCCATCCCTCCAAGAACAAGCCCCGAGGATTCTCAAAGACGCTCTCGTGAATGAGAGTGCGGCCGCGGGCTTGGGAAACGAGAAGCAGCGGGCCCTCGTGAGACGCCGCTGTGGGGAGCTTGCCCTGCACGACGCGCAGGTTGTCCCAATCCGTCGTGGTCAAGAACACTTCAAATTCCCGCAAAAGGTACCTGTAAAACGCCGGCATGAGCTTCTGCTTAAATCGAATCCGCCCGTGCCGCAGGTACCAGCTCCGGGCGCGCGCAAGCCGCCGCGACTCGCCGCCCGTGGGCGGGCGAAACGCGAGCTTGACCGGCCGGACGTCCCGCTCGCCGTAGAACGAAATCTCCCCGCGCAATTCCCCGTTGCCGCCTTGCCGCTCGTTCACGGCGATCCGGTACGCGTCGTAGAAATCCTTCCCCTTCGTGCGGGCCGGCATCTGCCTCGCCGCCTTGCGGCGCTCGATGAGAGCGGCGATGTCCTCATCCTTGGAGGTGTCGATGACGAGGTCGCGGCCGAGGGCGGAATGAGTTTGCGTCGTTCGATCGAAGAGAGCATCCCAGTGTTTGAAGCGGTCCAGGAGCTCGTGCGCAAGCATCCTGGTCGCTAGTTCGAACAAGGCTGCATGCTCCACGAGCCCCGCCATGGCTTTGCCTGCAAATTCTTCTACACTTCGGGCAAACCGCTCGAAACTCAGATCCGTCGAAATGTCGTTTAGGACGTCGATGTCAGGCTTCCAGCCCCCGTGCCCCAAGATCTTCTGCGACAACAACCCCTCTATCACAACGGCCCTCTTGGTGGCGAGTGCAGCGGTCAAGTCTTGCACTGCAATCCTGATCGCTTCGTCCTCCAAAAGCGGCGCGACGTATCGGTCCGTATAGATCACGGTGATGTCTGAAGGCGGCAGGCTCCC
>CAZPNG010000315.1:0-3391 GCA_964587845.1 uncultured bacterium
GTCTGCCAGGGTTAGCGCAAACGCTTCAAAGATAAAGTTTCCCACGAGAGGGTTCGAGATGCCGGCGGCTTCGAGCAGTCCGGCAGCCTGGGCGCCTGCGGGCTGAAACTCAATCAAGAAACTTCCGGGTGCGTACAACCCTCCCATCGTCCGGTATTCCTTGCCCAGGTTGAGATAGAAAATGTCCCGAGTGAAACCCGAGCGGACGAACCGGAACTGCTGCTCATGGCCATGTCCGCTGACCATGACAAGATCGGCATCGCGCCACGCTTCAATGAAGGTGTTAGGGACCCGGCTGAGATTGACACCCGTATATCGGGAGCCGTCGTTCACGACCCGGACCTTGCGCAACAGGCCTTCACCTGCAGGACCTGTCAGGAACGCCCGCACCTTCGGGCTCCTCAACAAGCGCCGAATTTCCGCTGCGGTTTTATCGTTCGTCGCGGGTCCCACTTTACCCGCGAACGCGATGGAATGACCCATCAGAAGCAACCTTTTGTACAGAGGCAGTGAGGCCTCAAACTCACCTGCATTATCTGCCAAGAGCAGGATGCGAAGCGGCTTGCCGGAATCCAAACGCTCTTGCAGCCGCGGGTAATCATCCCGCCCCAGCTGTATGTTACCCTCACGAATCTGCTGCATCATCTGCTCGTAGTTGAACTTGCCCGGATAGGGATTCGCTGGATTCGCAAAATCAATCTCATTGGCCGCGATACCCACGAGGAGAGCGGCGCGCAGAGGATCCTCGAATGAACGCACGAATGCTTCGATCTCGTCCAATTTTTTGAGAGATTCTCGAACCAGATTCCGGCGAATCGCCCGGTAGGGGTCTCGATTCCCCGTCTCCAATTCGATGATTTCGTACAGGATGTCCTCGAGTTGAAACATCGAAAGCCGGTCGACCAGATCGGACCGATGTAAGAATGCTTTCGCCAATCGCTTCGCACGCGCCCGCTTCCGCGAATCAGCTGTCGAAAGGTTCGCGATCTCGTCAACCGTCCACTTTTCCACCTCGACGATCCAAGGCTTCATGTCCCCCGTGGCAGCAATTCCGGACTGATAGTCCGACGGTTGAGTGACAATCACGGAGGAAGGCGGCTGAAAGTTCGCCGGCGCAAGAGACCGCTTCTCCATCGCGCGCCCGAATGCTTCCCCCCTCCTCCGTCTGAAATAGTGTAGGAGTTCCTGCCGCAGAGCTTCCCCGCTCGGGTCTACAGACGCCGGCGCGCGGCGAATCAAAGCGAGGACCTTTCTTAAGTCGCTTTCGGCTTGCCTCTGCACGGCAGGATCGCCTACCGAGAACCGCTTCGCGAACCGGTATACGGCATGCGCAAGCTCCGAGTCTGTGACGGCCATAAACACACTCGGGTCCTTAAACTGCTCATGTTTATGGATGATTGCCGATCGATCTCCCATCCCGGCCCCGCTCGCCAACAACTCTGCAACGGCCGCCAGTGTCAAAGCCGCGAGATACGCGAAACCGATATCTTGATACCCGAATCTCTCAAGTGCGTTCTTAAAGAAGACGTGCTTGTCCCCCGACATCGACACATCGTCTGCGAAGACAAGAGGCTCGTTCCTGAATTCAGCCAAGCGCCTGGGTTTGCGCTGACCCGTCGCGACAGAGAGCTTTCCATCAAAAAGCTCTTGGAGACGCAGACTCCTCTCCCCGGTTTCAAAATCTATGATCGCACGAGTCTCATGGGCACTGAAGGCGAACACGGTAGGCCACCTGCGGGCAGGATAACCGGCCCTTCGCCAGGCGGCCCTCAAGAGTCTTTGCGTGATGGGCGCGCTTCCCGCTGAAAGCACCAGCGCTTTGAAGCCGCGCTCATAGATGTGGGCGGCCATCTTCTTCGAGGCTTCGGCAAGAACGCTACGATGCTGGGAACCGAGGCGCGCTACGACGTGGCGCTCTGCTGAGATCGGCCCATTCGCCCCAATCTCAGGCGGCCGGGTCAAGAACAGGACCGTGTGCCGTTTCGATGGAATCTCGTCTTGCTCGAGTTCCGAGACGATGGCTGCCCCGTAGCCATGACTTCGCCCAAGGGACGTGCCCAGTTTCCGCAATGCTTCAATCGCGTCGGCTCGCTCCGCGGTCTTTGCGCCAAGGCTGGTTTCTAAATCAAATTGGACGCGTTTGGGCCACGGCATCGTGCCCTGAATCGACCAATCAAAAGCCAAGACAAACCCAGCCGGCAGAAGACCCCGGGTCTGCTCCACCTGACGATCCAGCTCATCAGCGCTCCAGGGTTCCATGGATACGTCACGCGGCCGGCGCTCAAGTGAGACCCGAACGGAACGGTGGTGTCGCCGCTGCACCCTCTCGAACTTCACCTGATAGGCCCACGGCCATTGAGATCCCTGCCGCTCGTGGGCCAAGGTCGCCGCTGCGATCACCTCATGCGCGAGCAAGGCCAGGTGTTTAACGGCTCCATCCTCACGCTGCGTGGCGTCCTCTTGCTCGCGTATCCGGACGCTGAACGAGAGCTTTTCAGGATCCCTGAACCACCCCTTGGGCGAAATCTCGAAGCCGTCATAAGTGCTTCCCAGTTCCCAGGGCGCCGCCAGCGTCGTGACCAGCTGGTCGGTCAATTCACCCACGGAACTCTCCTCCAGGATCACGAGATCAAACAACTCGCGAGCCTCATCCGGGCTCGGGCTCGCCACAGGGCCGACGAGGTGCGTTTGATAACCCGGATAATCGTTAGAAATTCGATTTCGCAGGGCGGAGAGGAGCATTGTTGCTTGCGAACGCTGCCATGGCTGGACAAATATTTCGAGGTGGGCCCGCGCCGCGCGGTCCCCTTCCCCTGGGTGTCCGATGATCGTCTGCGCCACATTCAATCCTTGCGCCCTCAAGCCGTCCACAAAACCCTGAATCGCTCCGCTGGTCAAGTCCACGCGTGCGGAGGAGTCGCGGTGGGCACGGACCCGGCGTCTTTCCAAGGCATCGCGCACGATCGGTTGGAGCACCTGCTTGAATCTCTGCGGCTGCTGTTTGACCAGCTTCGCGACAGTAACTTTTCGAATGCGTCGTACACGTAATTCCACAGCCTTATACAGAGCTTTCATCTCTGTCGCTGGGTCCTCAGTGGACCTCACGTCCCAGCCAAGCTTCCGGGCCACGGCGACCACGTAGTCTAAGACTCTAGCATTCAACGGAGCGAGAACGGTCAGAGCTTCAAGTTCCTGCCTTTTAGGAACGCCCGCGTGACGAATCAACCTCACCTTCGGCCTCACGTTGCCAGCCGCATCAAGGCCAGCCAGCGGAGGGAATTTTAGGACCGCACGTCCAAGCTCCCGACCCGTAACCTTAAGCTCCCGCCTGAAATCACGCCTTACTCGTGCGGCATCAAGGCTAGCCAGCTGAGGATGCTCCACCACCGCA
>CAZPNG010000316.1:0-3983 GCA_964587845.1 uncultured bacterium
CCTGGCGCACGATGCGCTCAAGTTCGGCGTCGTTTGCGTCGAGCACGCCGCGGTCGAACGCGCCTCCGAGGAAGGCGCGCACGAGGACACAATCCGCGGGCGAGCGGCCCGGGAACTTGGCGCTCGAAAACGAGCAGCCCACCAGGCGCTTGCCTTCCGAGCGTGGGACCACAAACCCGAAGCCCTCCAGGGGCTGCTGAAGGTCGCTTGCGCGAAACGCCACGTTCACGGTGGCCACCGATTCATAGGGAATCTCCGCAAGCAGCTCGGCGAGATCGGGGGCGGCGGAGGCGAGCAGGGAGGCCGCTCGATGCGCAGGCAGGGCGATGCAAACGCCGTCCGCCTCCAAAACAGAACCCTCCTCAAGCTCGACACGCCAGCGGCCCTGGCGCGTGAGGGAAGCGGCGCGCGAACCCAGGCGCACGTCCACGTGCGGCATGCTTTCTGCCAGCGCCTCGACCAGCCGGCCCATGCCGCCCGCGAGCGAGAGGAACAATCCGTACCGCGGGCCGCTGGCGGCCTCTTGCCGGCGCACCCGCGAGCGAATGCCGCGGATCACGCTGCCGAACTCGGTCTCCATCTCCTGAAAGCGCGGAAACGTGGCGGTCAAACTTAACTTGTCCGGATCCCCGGTGTAAATGCCTGCGATCATGGGCTGCGCGAGGCGCTCCAACGCTTCCCGGCCCAGACGGCGGCGCACGAAGGAGCTTATGCTCTCATCTTCGCACTCGCGCTTCGGGGGCAAAAACAGGTCGCAGGCCATGCGCAGCTTGCCTTTCCAGCTGAGCAGCGGGGTGCCGACGAGCGCCGCCAGCCGGTCCGGAGCCATGAGGTAGAAGCCCCTGGGCACCGGCACGAGCCGCCCGCGCTGCAAAACAAAGCTGCGCCGATGTTCGCGAGAAGTTTCGAGAAGCTCGCCCTCAAGCCCAAGCTCGCGGCACAGCTCAAGCGCCCAGGGCTTCTCAATAAGGAAGGCGTCCGGCCCGGCTTCGAGCAGGAAGCCGTCCTGCCTGCGGGTTTCGATCACGCCGCCCAGCCGTTCGCGCGCCTCCAGAAGGGTAATGTCGAGCGGCTTGTTGCGCTCGCGGGCGAGCGCCGACAGCCGGTGCGCCGCCGCCAGCCCCGATATCCCCCCTCCCACCACCACATACATTAGGGACAGGTCCTCCTAACCATCTGCGGGTGAACGAGTTGTGAGAGAAGTGTCCCCACACTTGATTCTGGGGACACATCTAACGCAACTCCTTGATACATATGGGGAAGAGAGGACCTGTCCCTATTTTGGAGAGTGGACATGGGAGATGAGGGCTTTGACGTGGTCTACGGGGGTGGTGGGCAGGACTCCGTGGCCGAGATTAAAGATGTGCCCCGGCCGGCCGGCGGCTTGCTTGAGGATGCGCGACGCGCGCTCCCGAATATCATCGGGCGAAGAATACAAGGCAACGGGATCGAGATTGCCTTGAATCCCCACCTCAAAGCCGAGCGTCTTCCAGGCCTCATCCAGCGCCACTCGGTAATCGACCCCGATCACGTCCCCGCCCGCCTCGCGCAGGAGCGGCAGCAGGGCTGCCGTTCCGGTTCCGAAATGAATGACGGGCACCTTGCGCTGCAGGCCGGCGATGACCGCGCGCGTGTGGGGCAGCACAAACGTCCGGTAATCCTCCGGCCCCAGGCAGCCCACCCAACTGTCAAAAATCTGTACGGCGTCGGCGCCGGCCTCGATCTGGCCGTTCAAGTACTTCACCAAGCCGCGGCTGATCTTCTCCAAAAGAGCGTGCCACGCGCCCGGGTCCGCGTACATGAAGC
Organism: uncultured bacterium; assembly: GCA_964587845.1. GTDB lineage: Bacteria > Omnitrophota > Omnitrophia > Omnitrophales > CAZPNG01 > CAZPNG01. Next base: position 1,807 of record CAZPNG010000316.1, read on the forward strand.
GCTTGGTGTTGAGAAACTCGCGCGATGATCCACCTTCTATAATATAGGAAGCCAGCGTGAAGGGCGCCCCCGCAAAGCCGATCAAGGGAATCCTGGAGTCCAGACAGCCGCGGGTCAAGCGCACCCCTTCGAAAACGTAGGCGAGCGAGTCGGCGGGCTCGATCTCCGCGAGGCGATCAACCTGCAAGCCACCGCGCGGCACCCCGGTCACCAGAGGGCCCTCCTCAGACCCGTATTCCAGCGCCAAGCCCAGCGGTTCCACGAGCAGTAAAATATCCGAAAACAAGATCGCAGCGTCCACGCCGAGCGCTTCCACGGCGGAAATCGTGACTTCCGCCACGAGGTCCGGCCGCTTGCAAAGTTCCAGAAAGGAAACCTTGTCGCGAATGCGCCGGTACTCGGGAAGGTAGCGGCCCGCCTGGCGCATGAGCCAGATGGGCGTTTGAGAAGTTTTCTCGCGGCGGCACGCTTTGAGGAACACCGAGTCGCGCCTCATCGAGGGCCGGTCCTCAGCCTTCGGCACGCGCCGCACCTCGAGCACAGAACGCTGGCTCGTTTTTCTCTCAATCAGAGCTTCAACATGGGCAGCGGTTTCATCCACGAGACTCCCCATCTTCGTGTGCGTAGGTTCGAAGTCCGCCGCCAGGCCGCATTCCGCCAGCACCTCACTGGTGGTGGGACCGATGGAGGCGAGCACCACGCCGCGCAGCCCTTCGCGAAGGGACTGCTCCAGCCCGTTCTCGGAGGCGACGCGCAGAAGATGGCGCACCTGCGCGGCGTTCGTGAAGAGCGCGACTTGGATCTTTCCGTCGATGATCTCGCGGATGGCCGAGAGAAGCGGCTGCGTGTCGTCCGGAAGAGCCCACCGATAGATCGGCACCCGGATGACCGTGGCCCCGCGCTGCCTCAGGCCCTTGACCAGATCGTGGCTCGGAAGGCCGTACTCCTGCACCGCCACGGTGCGGCCCGAGAGCGGAATGGAGCGGGCGTTTAAATCGAGCTCCTCCAGGATTTCATGCCAGGTGTTGGGCTCGGGCACCGTGATCGTGGGCGCGAGTCCAAAGTCACGCAGGGCCTTCACAGGCTTGGGGCCCCGCGCGACCGTCGTGATGCTCCGGTACGCCGCGAGGAGTCGCTCAAGAGGGTGGCGCGTGGAAAGCGCCTGCAAAAGATACCGTGCCCCGACGCCCGTCATCAGAATGACCACGTCGATTTGGCCGGCCAACAGCTTGTCCGCGAACGCGAAGGCCTCGGGATTTTTCTCAAGGGGGATTTCCTGCAGGGCCGGGGCCGACACGGGGACGCCGCCGTGGGTGGCAATGCTCTTCGCCATCGCCTCCGCCAGCCGGCTCTCAAACGACACCACCCGCACCCCTCCAAACCCCTGGGTGCCAAGCTTCATAAAGAACCGGAGAGCAGGTGGTTGACCTGACGCAGGAAAGAGGCGGGATCTTTTAACTCGCTCCCCTCGGCCAGGAGCGCCTCGTTGTATAAGAACCCAAGCCACTCGCGCACCTTGTCCTTCTCCCCCTTCTCCAAAAGCGCGCGCAGGCGCTCGACCACCGCATGAGCGGGATTGAGCTCCAGCACGCGCTTCACGGGTTCAAAGTCCTCCCGCATGGCCTTGAGGACTTTTTGCGTTTTGAGGTCCGGGTCTCCCTCATCGGCCACCAGACAACACGGGCTCTCATGGAGGCGCGAGGTGAGCTTCACCTCTTTGACGTCCTCCTGCAGGGCTGAGCGCGCGAAATCCAAAAGTTTTGTGAACTTGTCCCCGAGCGCCTCGACTCCGGCGGCCTCTTCCTTGGCCAGGTCACCCAAATCCAAATCGCCGCGCGTCACCGACTTCATGCGCTTGCCCTGATACTCGGGCAGAGCCGCGAGCACCCACTCATCAATGAAATCGACAAAGAAGAGGACTTCCAGGTTCTTGGCGCGGAAAATCTCCAGGTGCGGGCTGCGCTCGGCCGCCTCGCGGCTCGTCGAGGCCAGATAGTAAATGTCCTTCTGCCCCTCCTTCATGCGGCCCACATAATCAGCTAGCGAACCAAGGTCTTTGCCACCTGCCGTAGAGGGGAACCTCAAAAGCTCCGCGAGCCGATCCTTGTTCTCCGCGTCCTGCGAGAGCCCTTCCTTGAGCGCCGCGCCCATCTCGGCGAAAAACTTCGCGTACTTCT
>CAZPNG010000317.1:0-13437 GCA_964587845.1 uncultured bacterium
GCGCAGCGCGTCAAGCTGGCGGCCGAGCTTGCCAAGCGTGCCACGGGACGCACCCTGTACATTTTGGACGAGCCCACGACGGGCCTGCACGTGGCGGACATTGAGCACCTGCTCGCGGCGCTCTTTGACCTGCGCGCAGGCGGGAATACCGTGATCGTGATTGAGCACAATCTCGAGATGGTGAAGATGGCGGATTACATCGTGGACCTCGGGCCGGAGGGTGGCGAGGCGGGCGGCGAGGTCGTGGCGAGCGGGTCTCCCGAAGAGATTGCGGCCCAGGAACGCTCTTATACGGGCCAGTTTCTGCGCCGCTTGCTTGGCTAGTCTAGCGCCGTGCCAGGTATGCGTTTGGAGCCGAGCGGTGCCAGGTCTCGTGGCTTTCAGCCCAGAGAGGCGAGAGACCTGGCACGTTTTCAAGCCGAGACCAGGCACTCCTTTGTGGTAATATAACCCATCCCGTGCAACCCCTTCAGTTTCTTAAGCTGGGCGGCCCCATTGTGGGGGTCACCCTCGCCGGTTCGGTGGTGGCTCTGGCGGCCTTCTTGGAGCGCGTGATCCGGTTCCATCAAGCGCGCATCGACGCGGACCGGTTTCTGCGCGAGGTCGAGGTGTTCCTGCGCGAGAAGAACGTGAGCGCAGCCCTTCGCCATTGCGATGCACTCGACTCCCCGGTCGCGCGGATCGTGAAGGTCGGGATCGCACACCTGCGGGAGCCCCGGGAGCGCCTGCGGGGCAAGCTGGAGGAAGCCTCGCTCATCGAGGTGCCCGAGCTCGAAAAGCACGTCGGCATTTTGGCGGTCGTGGCGCAAATCTCAACGCTTTTGGGCCTTCTGGGCACGGTGACCGGCATGGTGAAAACCTTTCAGGCCATCGCCAAGAAATCGGCGGGTTCCGTCGATCCGTCTCTTCTCGCCGGGGGCATTTGGGAGGCCCTCATCACTACGGTCGTGGGATTGATGGTGGCGATTCCGGTGTTGGTGGCGTACAGGTATCTTGAGTATCTCTTGAACCGCCTCAAGTTTGACATGGAGCGCTCGGTGCAGGCCGTGCTGAACATGGCGTGAAGATGCCCACCACGCTCCAGAAGTTTGAGCCGTTCCCGGACTTGACGCCGTTGATCGACACGGTTTTTCTCCTGATCTTGTTTTTCGCCCTTACGTTTTCCTTCTCGCGCGAAACCGTGCTCAGCTTGGAGCTGCCGCAGGCCAAGCGGGCGGCGCCGAGCGCCGGCTCGGGGCTTGCGATCGACGTGACGTCCGAGAACACCGTGCTTCTCGACGGCAAGCCGGTGACGCGCAAGGAACTGGCCGGGCGGCTCGAGCGCGAGCGGGCATCGAAGCAGGTGACCATCCGCGCCGACCGGCGGGCGATCATGGACACGGTGGTGAGTGTCTGGGACGCCGCTCGCGAAGCGGGCTTCGAGGAACTTGAGATCGTGACACGGCCGGGAGGATCCTGAGCCGTGAAAGGTAGCGCATCAAGGACTGAGAGGAAGAAACCATGATTACAGAAATTGGGCTGATTGCGGGGGACATTTGGCATTATCTTGAGAAGCACGGGCCTTCCAAGCTGGAAGACATCGCCTCAGGGATCGGAAAGCCCCGGGACCATGTTCTCATGAGCGTGGGCTGGCTGGCCCGTGAAGGGCACATGAGTCTCAAGGGGGAGGGCAGGTCGTTCTCCGTGCAGCTTCTGGACAAGAGCGGCACGGGGTAGACCGCGTCGCACAACGGCGCAAGTTCTTGCCTGGTCAGGTTTTGAGCCATCCTGCCGATAACAACATGGGTGCTGGGCGACATCTCTCACGCTCGCAGGGCGGTGGCTTCCTTATCGATCAGTCGCCCCACCCTGCGGGAGCGATCGACCGGGAATCGTCCCGATGCCCGGAGGATCGTTCGTGAGACCGTCCGCAAGGCCCATTCTGGTTTTGACGACCACCGCGACCGCGCGGGAAGCGCGCAAGCTGGCGCGCGTGCTCCTCGCCAAACGCGCCGTGGCCTGCGCGACCCTCGTCAGCCGCGTGGAATCCCAGTACTGGTGGAAGGGAAAGATTGTACGTTCGGGGGAATCCCTGCTCCTCCTCAAGACCCTTGCTCGCGCGCTAGGCCCACTCAAAAAACTTCTCAGTAGGCACCACTCCTACCGAGTTCCCGAACTGCTCGCCGTCCGCGTCGATGACGGGTTGCGCCCCTACCTGGCATGGTTGACGGAAAGCTTGGCCCGGAGGAGGTCCTAGTGCCGACCTTTCGATTCAAGGCAAAGGAGGGCACGGGCAAAGTGGTCGAGGGCACCCTCATGGCTTCAAGTTCGGCCGACGCCCGTAATCGGCTGGAGGCCAAGGGCTTCACCCCCGTGTCGGTCACGACCCTGGAGGCGGGGCAAAAACGCGCGCGCGTGCGATGGGCCCGTGCCATGGGGCCGCGCGATGTGGCGCGCCTGTGTTCGCATCTTGCAGATCTCCTGGAAGCGGGGCTCAACCTCGAGCGCGCGCTCAACGTGCTCAAGGCGCAACTGGATCACCCGCGCCTGGCGGCCGTGGTGGCGGGCCTGCAGGAAAAGCTCAAGGGCGGATCCAGTTTCGCCGAGGCGCTGGCGACCGAGCGGGGCCTCGCCAGCCGCTTTGACATCAACATGGTGAAGGTGGGGGAGGCGGGCGGGACTCTCGTGGACGTGCTGAGGAATCTCGCCCTCGTCCACGAGAAGGAAGAGGACGTGCGCACGAAAATCCGCCAAGCCCTGCTGTACCCGTCTCTCATCCTCTTGTTCGGCCTCGTGACGGTCGCCGTCATCATGGTGTTCGTCATCCCGCGCATCACGCAGATGTTCGCTGATCTCGGCCAGAGCCTTCCGTTTCTCACCGAACTGGTGGTGGCCACGAGCCATTTTCTCGTGCGGTGGGGGTGGCTCATCGTCGTTTTCTTCAGTGTGTTGGTTGTCCTCGCGCGCCGCGAGCTCGTCCGGGAAGGCGGAAGCCGATTGCTGGAGAACCTGGCCCTGAAGCTGCCCCTCCTCGGGCCCCTGTTTTGGAAGCAGGACCTGGCGCGCTTCGGCCGCGTGTTGGGCATGATGCTTCGCAGCGGGGTCACCGTGCTGGACGCGATGCGAATCACCGAGGAAACGCTGGTGAGCCCGCGTCTCAAGAAGGAGCTCACCGCCCTCACCGAGCAGGTCACCAAAGGCAGTTCGCTTCATGAAGGGATGGGCGTGCGCAATGTGTTTCCCGCTTTCGTGGTGTCCATGTGCGCGATCGGCGAGGAGACCGGCGCCTTGGACAAGTTCCTGGAAAAGGTCTCCGTGGCGTACGATAAGGAGGTCGACAGCGAAGTGCGCTCGCTGACGACCCTGCTGGAGCCGCTCATGGTGCTCGCGGTGGGCCTGGTGGTGGGCGTGATCGTCATCAGCATGCTGCTGCCGATCTTCCAGATCAATCTGGTGGCGCGCTGACCCTGGGGAGGGCGAGGGTTGAGCCGATGGGGCCGCAGTCTGGCATGGATGGTGGTGGCGGGTTCCTGCGGCGGCGTTTGCCCTGCCCACGCGCAGGTGGCGTGGAGAGAGGAGTCGGGCAGCCATTTCGTCGTCTACCACGAGTCCAACGCCGTGTTTGCACAGCGGGTGCTTCGGGCGGCGGAGGGCTACTACGTGTCGATCTCGCGCGACCTCGGCCTTCCGCGCTTTGAAAACTTTTGGCTCTGGGAGAGCCGTTGCCGGATTTACATTTATGAGAACCGCAGCCGCTATCTGCACTTCACGCGCCAGCCGCTGTGGTCGGACGGTTTTGCGGATTACGACAAGCGCTACATCGCTTCGCACGAGGAAGCGCAGGAGTTTGAGAACGTGCTCTTGCCCCACGAGCTGACGCACCTGTTGTTTCGCGACTTCATCGGCAAGGCGAACTATCGGATCCCCCGCTGGATTGAAGAGGGGATCGCGGTGTCGCAGGAGCAGCCCAAGCTGAATCAGTTTGAGGAGCTCGTCAAGCACGCCATCGCCCAGGGGCGCTACATTCCGGTCTCTCTTTTGTCACAGGTCCAGCTGGTCGGCCAATCCGACCCGGCCGCCATCCAGCTCTTTTACGCGCAGGCGCAGAGCGTGGTGCGATTTCTGATGCAGGGTTCGGGCCAAGACAGGTTCCTGCGCTTCTGCGTCGATCTGCGCGACGGAAAGCCGATGGAAGAGGCGTTGCGGCGCAATTACCGGCAGTCCTTCGAGAGTCTGGATGATCTCGAACGCAAGTGGCTGGCGACCTACGGCCAAGCGGCTTGAGCCGTAGCGGCGGGCCATTTTTTCATCGGGGAAGCTTTCAAGGAACGGAGCCCCCGCCGCTTTGCTTCGCAAAGCGAAGCAGCGGGGACTCCGAATGGATGGGGTGCCTGGATTGGGCAAGGCGCCCGAAGTGAAGAGGAACGGATTTAAGGAGGGAAGGGACGTGCAGCCATTCCATGGGCGTGGTGCGGGGGATCGTCGCGGTTTCACGCTGATTGAAATCCTCCTGGTGGTGATCATCTTGGGGATCCTGATCGGCTTGGTGGCGCCGCGCTATGCGGGCCGCTCCGAGGAGGTGCGCCGCCAGGCGGCACGGGCCGACCTCGAGGGAGGCGTCGCCCTGGCGCTGGACCTCTATGAGCTGGACATGGGGCGCTACCCGCAGCGCTTGGAGGACCTTGTCACCAAGCCTGCTACTGCGGGAACCTGGAAGGGACCGTACCTGAAGAAGGGCCTGCCCAAAGATCCGTGGAGCCGGCCGTACGTGTACCGGTATCCCGGAACCCACAACGCCGACAGTTACGATCTCGCCTCTAACGGGGCGGACGGTCAGGAAGGCAACCAAGACGATGTCACCAACTGGTCGGGCGGGAGCGACGTCGAAGCTGACGCGTAGCCGCGCCCCCGGCGCGCAGGGCTTTACTCTGATCGAGATGCTCCTGGTGGTGGTTCTCCTGGGCATTCTCGTGGCGCTGGCTGTCCCGGATTTTGCGCGTTCCTTTCGCAACCAGGCCTTCCACACCGAGGTTCTCAACCTCCAGCAAGCCGTCCGGTATTGCCAATACCAAGCCATCGCGGGCCGCAAGGTCCTGCGCCTGACGCTGGATCCTGAAGGCGAGTCTTACCGCATCGAGCAACAATCAGCGCCCGACGATTTCAAGACCTTTGGGCCGGCGCCCGGGCGCGCCGGGCGGCCCCGCGCGCTGCAGCCCGGATTTCACGTGCAGAGCGAGGCCCGGGACCCCATCCTTTTTTTCCCAGACGGTTCGTTCAACAACGTGTCGATCGCCGTGGAAGGGGAAGAAGGCCAACGCGCCGCCATCAAGCTGACGGGTGTCGGCCGGTTTCAGGTGGAGATGACCGATGCGCGTTAAAGGGGCTGTTCTCTTCGAGCTTTTGATTGCCGTCCTCATCCTGGCCGTCGGGCTCACGGCATGCTTGCGCACGTTCGGACACGCGCTCTTGATCTCCACGCGCTCGCACCGCCTCTTTGAAAGCGTCCTTTTGTTTGACAGCTTGCTGTTTGATCTTGCCAGCGGTGTCGACGGGGACCTGGTGTTGAGCGGCGCCACCGGGTCTTTTGCGTCGCGCTTGAGTGGCGCCGGCACCGAGTGGCTCAAACCTTACGGCTACGAGGTACGGACCGCGGAGTTTCCGTCCCTTGAGGAAGCGCCGCCTCCCTCGGAGGATGAGGAGAGCGGCGTCGCCGGCGGGGCCTCGCCGGCGTACACGTACCGCAGGATTACCGTGAAGCTCACGCGTTCAGGCGAGGAGGAGCTTGAGTTTCCTCTTGTCGCCAAGGTGCCCGCCGAGCCATGAAACGCTCGCGCGGTTTCACGTTGATCGAGCTTCTGCTGGGCTTTCTGCTTTTCAGCCTCATCGGCGCGGGCTTGTACGGCACGTTCCAGACCGGCATGATGGCCTACCGGCGTTCGGAGGAGGGGTCGGGTTTTTACCATGAGATGCGTCTCTTCTGGAACCGGTTTATGCGCGATATCTCCAACATGTTTGACTATGCCAACCTGCCCGTGACGGCGGACCGCGATGAGCTGGAGTTCGCGACTCACCTCAAGCGGTACAGCGCCGAGGGGGCCGCGGAAGATCTTTACCGCGTTCGCTACCACTTCCGCGACGGCCGCATGGTTCGCGAGATGGAAAATCTGCGGGAGGGAGAGCAGAAGACGCCCGTGAAGAATGAGGAGGTGCTTTGGCGCGTGCGCGACGCCGAGTTCTCTTACGCCTTCTACGACGAGGAGAGCCAAACGCTCACCTGGCAGCGCGAGTGGCCCACGCAGCCTTATTTCGGCGTGCCGAAGGGGATCCGCGTCATGCTGACCTTGGCCGTGAGCGACAAGGCAAACGCTCCGAAAGTCCTCTTCGAACGCCGTATCTGGATCCCGCAGGGGCGATGGGGAACGGAAAATGCCGCACCGTAAAGGCCAGCTCCTGATTGCCAGCTTGTGGATGTTCACGCTCTTTGCGCTCCTGGCGGGCGGGCTGGGATTCCGCAGCGGCCTGGAAGCCAAGATCGCGTTTTTCGACCGCAAGGACCTCGAGGAGCGGCTGCACATCGAAAGCATTCTCAACGCCGTCACCTATCTTGCCGACGGGGATCCGGTCCCCTCGGTTGATAGCCTTCTGGACGAGTGGTATAATCGGCCCGCTTTTTTTCAGCGCTCCCCGCTGGGCGAGGGCGCCCGCGTCTCCGTGGAAGATGAGGAGTCGAAAATCAACCTCAACTTCGCCAGCGAGGTGCTGCTCACTGCTCTTATCGGCCGGATTCAGGTTGAGCAGGGGTTTGAGACCGAAGCCGAGGATCTCGTGGCCAGCATTCTCGCTTGGCGGGGCGGCTCATCGCTCGAGGGCGGCCCCCAGATCGACTGGGACCAGAAGCGCTTGGCGTTCGAATCCGTGTCCGAACTCTTGCTGATTCACGACATCACGGATTCCGATGCGGCGGTCTTGTCCAAATACGTGACCGTGTTCGCGCCGCCCGGCTCTGCAGCCCTGAAGATCAATCTCAACACGGCTTCCCCGGTGGTGCTGGGCGCGCTGATCGACAGCCTGGCGGGCGACCGGCTGGCGAAGGACGACCTTCTGGACCGGATCGAAAGCTACCGGCGGCCCGAGCCCGGGCGCGTGGCTGTTTTTGAGGAGGAGCATCTGCAGCCGCGCAACTTCATCGAGCTTCTGGAGCTCCCGAAGACCATCCAGATGATCAGCCTGGTCAGCCAGCTCGTGCTTTTTGTGACCACGGATTCGCAGTTTTTCCACGTGCATGTCGAGCTCCTCGAAGGGGAGCGTGTGACAAGAGACGTCGAAGCCGTTTTGGGGCCCAAGAGCCTCACGGCTTTGAGGACTGAAGTGAGGGGGAGCCCGAACTCTTTCGCGCCCGCTCAAGTGGCCTCGCAAGCTCCGGAGGTGGTGTACTGGCATGAAGCCCGGTGAGTTCCTCTTCGTCGAGTGGCGCGACACCGCGCTCAAGGCGGCCGCTTTCCGTTTCGAAAGCGGACGGCCACAGGCGCTTGGATTCGCGTGCACGGTCTTGGGCGAGCGCACCGCCGAGGCCGCCAGCGTTGAGCTCAAGACCCTCGTCAAGAAGCTCCGGACCGCGTCTCGGCGGGCGTACGTGATCCTGCCGCGCTCCCAGGCCATCGTGCGGTTTCTCACCTTACCCTCTCAAGATCCTGTGCAGATTCGGGCCATGCTCGGCGCTCAGATCGCGCAGGTGCTGCCTTATGACCTAGCCGACCTGGTCTACGATTTTTCCGTGGCCCACGTGGAGGCCAACGGGTTTTCGCGCGTGATCCTGGTGAGTTTCACGAAGACCGTGCTGGCGCGGTTCACCCAGATGGTGACGGCGGCGGGCCTGGAGATCGAAGACTTCTTATTTTCAAGCCAGGCGCAGCACTTCGGCGCGCTCATGGCGTCGGGCAGATCAGAGGATGATCTTCACAAAGCCTTCGTGGACATCGACGCGGACGCCTCGGACCTCGTGCTGTTTCGAGGCGAGCGGCTGATCTACTCTCGGCCCATGGGTCTCGGTTCGCGTATGGCCATGGGGGGAGTGCCCTTCGAGGCCCGGCTGGCTGCGGAACTCAAGCTTTCGGTGGATGCCCTGCGCAAGGAGTGCGACTTCGCCAAGATTGACAAGATTCTCCTGACCGATGAGGCAGAGCTGGCGCCCGACGTCTTTGCGGCCATCGAGGGCAAGCTGGCCGTCAAGCCCGAGCGGTTGTCCCTGGCCCGTCTTCCCATGCTGGTGTCCAAGGAGGCCGTGAAAGCGTTGCGGGAGTGCCTGGCCAAGGGTTTTTCACTGACCGCGCTTTTGGGAGCGCCTTTCATACCTGATGCAAGGCGTTTTGTGATTCTCTCTTCGGAAGTGCGGGTGCGCCGCCACGCCGAGGGCCGCCGTCGGGAGGGGGTGCTGGTGCTCGCAGGCCTTGTCGCGTTCATTGTTGTCACGCTTGCGGCGGGGGGGTCGCTCTACGGCATGCAGGCGGCGCGCCTCAAGACCCTGACGGGGCGGCTTGAAGAACTCTCGCAGGAGGCGGGGCCCATTGCCAAGATGGCCACGCGCCTGGATCTGCTGGCTCTGGCCCGGCGGCGCAGGCTCGCCTTTCTGGAGATGCTGGCCGAACTGCACCGTGTTGCGCCTTCAGGCGTGACGTTGACGGAGCTCGGCTACGAAGAGGGACAACCGCTGCGCATTCGGGGCCTGGCGCTCCGGGGCGGGGAGGTTTCGGATTTCGTTTCCGCGCTCGAAGACTCCCCTCTCTTCAGGGACGCCAAATTCGATTTCCAGCAACGTCGCCAGGTGGAGGGCCGCAGCTACTATGATTTTCAGATTTCGACCGGGATAGACTGGGACGCACCGCCCGGGCCCGAGGGAGAGGGCCCATGAGCGCGGACCGAAGGTCCATGACCACGCTTCTCGCTCTCACGGTGATTGGCCTGCTTCATTTCCTCTACGTCGTGGATCCCTTCTTGAAGGGCTTTCGCCAACGGGATGAACGGATTGCCGCCAAGGAGGTGCGAATCCTGCGCGATGAGCAACTCATCGCGCACGGGGACGATTACCGACGCGTGTACGCCTCCCTGGAGCCGGCCATCGCGGCGAAGAGATCCATGGACGAGGAGAGCACGAGTTTCCTCAAATCTTTGGAATCCGCCGCCAAGTCCTCCAATCTGCTGCTCACCGAGATCCGGCCCATACCTTCCGGCGCGGCCGAGGGCGCGGAAGACTACAGCATCTCTCTCTCGACCGAGGGCTCACTCGAGTCGATCGCCCTGTTCCTGCACGGCTTGGTTGAATCGCTCGATTTGGTGGAGGTCCGGCGCTTGGCGGTTGCTCAACGGTCGGCGGCGCAGGGAGGACTTAAAGCGGAATTTGAAATCGCGAAGCGGATGTTTCGAGCTTAACAGCTCTTAAGAGCACCTAAGCAGTGACCACCAGCACGCGCGCGCGGGAGCGCGCGTGGTTCGCCAGCCGATGTCTTCGGCTTCCATCCAGGTAGAGGCTGTCGCGCCGGGCGAGCCCAATCGCTTCACCCGCCAGCTCCACCTCACAGGACCCTTCCAGCACGTAATAAAAGACCTCCGTGCCTTCCGGGAACGCGGACCAGTCTGCGCTCGTGCGGGGCTCGAGTGAGACGATTGCGGGCTCGAGGTTCTTGTGGGGCGCCGGCTGGGTGAGGAGTTCTGTGTGGATACGCCCGCTCTTGGCGGCGAGCAGCCGCCGGTCCTGCGAGGAGGTCTTTTCGCCCCGGCGCTTGGGCTCATCAAAAACCGCGTACAGGTCGGAGAGGGACATCTTGAGTGCCTGGGCAATGCGGAAGTGGCACTCCACGGTGCCGGGCATGGAGCCCGTTTCGACGCGCGACAGCGTGGCTTGCGCCACACCCGTCTTGTCGGCGAGGTGCATGAGCGTCACGCCGAGGACTTTGCGGCGCTCGCGGATCGCGGCGCCCAGTACTTGAAAGTCGAGAGGTGTTTTCTTGGACATGGCCAACGCGCTACCTTACCACTGAAATGGTGCTTCATCAAGCAGCAATTTTTCAATCAGGATATTTTTAATATAGAAATAAATATTGACTTAAAATAATAATCCCGGTACACTCCCCGGCACGAAAGGGGGTGAGATCATGATCACTCGAAAGGCGCTGGCAAGCGCTGCTCTGGCCCTGGTGGTGGCCGCATGTGCGGCTGCAGCCCTGGCGGCCGAGCCGCCCGCAGGCGGCAAGCAGTCGCAGCTTGTCAGCGTTAACGACGCTTCAGCCCAGGAGCTCGAAGGCGTGCTCGGGGTGGGCCCGGCCCTCGCGGAAAGCATCATCAAGTACCGCGCGGCGCACGGCCCCTTCAAGACGCTGGACGATCTCCTGCTCGTCAATGGCATCGGCGAAGCCAAATTGAAGCGTCTGGCTGCACAACTTCGCCTGTAAAGAACCCAAACAGTGCCCCGGACAGGCACCGGGGGAGGGTGGCTCCCTATCCACCCTCTCCTCCTAATGCCTGCTGGAGTTCGTAAACATGAGAAAACATTTGAGGGACAATCTTGCGCGCTTCTTTTATGACTCTGCTCGAGTGAGCTTTGCCGTCATGGTCATCGGGGTGCTCGTTCGCAAACCTCTGCCCCTCGATGAGCTCACAGCGGGGGTGGTGTTCACATTGACGTTCGCGGGTGTGGGAGTTATCATGGACTTGTTGGAGGTCGAGTCATGAGCCAAGCGACAGGGTTTCTCTTGACGATGAGCGCTCTTGCGGCAGCGTTTGGGCTCTTTATGTATTTTAAGTATATCTACCGCAGGCATTCGTAACCCCCGCTTTCCGCTGTCCCAAGCAGTTCGTCCCTCCTGAGATTCCACGTTGACCCACCTTGGGTCGCGTGCTAAACTGCCCTTCCCTCGGAACCTCATGGGGCAGGATCCTTCGCGGGTTCATCCTAGGCGGTCTTCCGGCGCGGCGCAACACGATGTGCGCCGCGAAATTGCGCCGGACGCGCGAAACCAGAAACCTCGTATTCTTCACGACAACCGATTCAATTCATTCGTGTCCGTGAGCAGCGTCGTGGAATCATGACCTGCTCTTCGCAGTCGAACTCTGTTCGTTGGGAGGATAAACGATGATCCATAGGACCCTTCGTTTTGTGGGCTTGTTGGCGGCGGCGCTCTTGCTCTGGGAGGTCCCCGGCCACGCTCTGACGCTTGTTACAACAGACGACGCCACCGTCGATCTGAGCAACCCCGGATCGAATACCGATGCCGCCCGTAAGATTCTCGTGCGCGGTCCCGGCAACGTGCAGCGGGGCTTCGTGCGTTTCGATCTATCTCCACTGCCTCCTGGCGCGGTCATCACCGAGGCGACGCTGAGGTTCTGGATCAGGACTGTTGAGGACGCTGGTTCCGTAGACTTCCATCAGGTGTCCGGTCCGTGGAGTGAGACCACCATCACGGCGGCGAACGCTCCAGCCTTTCAGCCCGTTTTTTCGAGCGCTCCGGTAACGGCGGCGGATGTGCTCTCTTTTGTAATGGTCGACGTGACGCCGGTGGTGCAGGGATGGGTTGACAATCCCGGCTCCAATTTCGGCCTTGCTCTCCTTCCCAACGGTGCCGAGTCCGTGCATCTGAGGATGGACACCAAGGAGAACCGCAGGACAAGCCATCCGATGGAGCTGGAGATCGCATTGGAAGGTGCTGTGGGTCTTCCGGGTCCACAAGGGCCACAGGGGGATCCCGGTCCGATCGGCCCTCAGGGTTTGCAAGGCGATCTTGGTCCTGTCGGTCCGGCGGGACCGCAAGGATTCCAAGGTGATTCTGGTCCGACAGGTCCAGTGGGTCCAGGCGGTCCGCAGGGGAATGATGGTGCGCCAGGCGCCCAAGGTTTGCAAGGTGACCCTGGTCCCGTAGGTCTCACGGGTGCGAGCGGTCCGCAAGGTGACACAGGTGCCGCGGGCCCGGCAGGTCCTCAAGGGTTGCAGGGAGAGATGGGTCTTGCAGGTCCCCAAGGATTACAAGGCAATCTTGGCCCGGCAGGTCCGAAGGGGGATACTGGTGCAACGGGTTCGCAAGGTGACACAGGTGCCGCGGGCCCGGCAGGTCCTCAAGGGTTGCAGGGAGAAATGGGTCTTGCAGGTGCCCAAGGTTTGCAAGGTGACCCTGGTCCCCTAGGTCTCACAGGTGCGAACGGTTCGCAAGGTGACACGGGTCCAGCGGGTCCTCAAGGTCTTCAAGGCGAGATGGGTCTGATGGGTCTAATGGGTCCGGCAGGTCCTGAGGGGCCTGTCGGTCCGGAAGGTCCAGCGGGTGCTGCAGGATTCGGGTTCAACCCGCTTCGAGTTGCGCTCTTGCGTTGGTATGGAGCCAACGAGACAGCCAACTTTTCGGTCCTCCTCCACCCGAAGGGCCTCACTTTTGACGGCGAGAACATGTGGGTGGTGAACAAGGGCAACGACACCGTCACCAAGCTGCGAGCCAGCGATGGCACCGAACTCGGCGTGTTCCCCGTAAGCGATGATCCGGAGAGCATCGCTTTTGACGGAGAGGCCATGTGGGTGGCGATTAACAGCAACGACACCGTCACCAAACTGCGCGCCAGCGACGGGGCCTTCTTGGCGGATTTCCCCGTCGGGAGCAAGCCCTTCGGCTTGGTTTTTGACGGGAAGAATATCTGGGTCACCAACAAGGGCGGCAACTCCGTGACCAAGCTGCGCGCCAGCGACGGAGTCAACCTCGGGACGTTCCCTGTAGGAGCTGAACCTCATGGGATCGCCTTTGACGGGGGGAATATCTGGGTGGTGAATAGGCAACCCGGCACCGTGACCAAGCTTCGTGCCAGTGACGGCGCCTTCCTGGGTGATTTTCCCGTCGGACGCAGGCCGTTCCTCGTGGCATTTGACGGAGAGAATATGTGGGTCACAAGCGAGCGCGACGACTCTGTGACCAAGCTACGGGCGAGCGACGGCGCCAATCTTGGGATTTTCCCGGTGGGGGATGAGCCGCAAGGCGTCGCGTTTGACGGGGAAACCATGTGGGTGGTGAATCACAGGGACGCGACCGTCACCAAGCTGCGTGCCAGCGACGGCGCAAACATGGGGACCTTTCCCGTGGGAGATGAGCCCCAGGAGGTCGCTTTCGACGGGGCGAATCTTTGGACCACCAACCGGGGTGACAATACGGTTTCTAAGGTCTGAGGTAAGAGCACCTAACAAAACCACCACATGGCCCGCGACGCGAGATATTTTGGCACGAGACGAGGAACGAGGAGGATGGCGTATCCGCTGCGATACGCCGACGACGAGTGACGATGTATCGTGCCAAAATATCCGCGTCCCTTCGGGTTGCGGCGGGTATGGGCCATCTGCAGCGTCCGAGCTCCTCGACATATCCCAGTGGATATGTCGTCGTCGCTCGTCCTTGCATCTGGCCCATACACGCTCGCAACGCGGCCATGTGGTGG
>CAZPNG010000318.1:0-3607 GCA_964587845.1 uncultured bacterium
GCGCTCGATGGAAACGCCTTGATAAAGATCGTTGACGCCCGCCAGGATGACAACGACATCCGGCTTGAGGGCCGCCACGTCCGCCTCAAATCGCGAGAGGATCTGGTCCGTGCGCTCACCACTCACGCCGCGGTTACTGACCTTCCACTCCGGATGCCGCTCGCTCATCCAGTAGGTGTATTGGCTTTGCGGATTGCCTTCCCCATCCGGAGGCGCCTCCGCCGGCGAGCGAAACGCCGGGGTCCCGGCCGTCGAGGAGTCACCGAGAGCCACGATCGAGAGGGCCCGGGCAGACTGCGCCAACGCCGTCGCCGTGAACGCCAAAACGAACCACGCTGCGGGATGAAGAATGGCCATCAACGCACCGGAGCGAGGAGAATTCCAGCGAGCTCCTCGGCTTTCTCGCGGCCCAGCAGAAGTTCCACGATCTTCAAGGTAAACTCCATGGCCGTGCCCGGCCCACGGCTCGTGACCACGAGTCCGTCCACCACGACCCGCTCCTCCAGGTACCGGCTACCTTGAAGCTGAGGACTAAGCCCCGGGTAACTCGTCAGGCGCACCCCCGAGATCAGGCCCGCGTCGCGCAGGGCGAGCGGCGCGGCGCAGATGGCGCCGATCATCTTCTTGCGCTCGTGCATGCTCTTGAGAATGCCCAGGACCCGCGGGTCTTTGCGCAGGTTGTCCACGCCCGGCTGCCCGCCCGGCAGGATGACCATGTCAAAGTCCTGGTCTTTGACCTCTTCGAGGGCGACGTCAGGGAGGAGGCGCACCCGCCGCGAGCCCACGAGCTCGCCCGCTTTCAGGCCCGCAACGACCACGTCCACGCCGGCCCGGCGCAGCACGTCGATCACCGTGACGGTTTCGATTTCCTCAAACCCGTCCGCGAGGGGCATCAAGACTCTTTTCATGGCTGCCTTTAGTAAACCTGCTTGTGATCCAAACCATCCCATGCTTCGAGGAGCTTTCGGCACTCTTTCAGCATGAACCCCGACCTCACCTTCACGCCGCTTCGACCGAGCTTCGCGAGCCGGCGGCAGGAGAGCACCAGTTCGTGGAATCCTCTTCTTTTGACATCGGCAATTGCCGTTCCGTAGATGACGCGGTCCAGGCGCGCCCAGTGAATGGCCGAGAAGCACATGGGACAAGGCTCCGTCGTCGAGACGATGGAATGGCCGGACAAGTCAAAGGTTTTGAGTTTGCGGGCCGCCATCCGGATGGCGTTGATTTCCGCGTGCGCCGTGGGATCTTGGGTTTTCAGGACCGTGTTGTGCGCCGCCGCCACCACGCGTCGCCCCTTCACGATACAGGCGCCGAACGGCCCGCCCTCGCCACGGCGCATGCCGGCACGCGCCGAGCGGATGGCCAACTCCATGGCTTGTTTCACAGCGGTGGATTATATCACGCGCTCGCGCTCAGCGAGTCTGTCGAGAGGGCGCCGGCTTGGGGCTGGGCCCCGATCGAAGGAAGGCGAAGATCGTGAAGAGATAAGCCCCGTAAGCGAGGACTTCCAGGAGCGAAGGGTTGCCGTTGTAGCCGAACAGGGACTTCAAGAAAGCGCCGAACCCCACCTTCTCATTCAGGATCGGATTGGTGTCCCAGACCGGGGCGTAGATCTCAGGCAGCCAGCCCAGCTCCTGGAACTCGTGAATGCCGTAGGCTAAGAGACCTGCACCCACGAGGAGCAGGAAAAAGCCGCTCACCCGAAACAGCGGCCGCAGGGGCACGCGCCGGCCGCCCACGAAGAGGGCGACGGCCGCGAGGACCGCCAGCGCAAAGCCCGCCAGGCCCCCTGAGAGCGAGAGCCCCGTGGACTCGTTGAGCGCCACGGCGTTTAAGAAAAGCACCGTTTCCGCGCCTTCGCGGAAGACCGCCAGAAACGGGAGCGTCATCATGGCAGCCAGCTCCTTGCGGCTCACGGCTTCTTCCACCTTGGCCTCGAGCTCGGACTTCACGCGCCTCGATTGCCGATCCATCCAGAAAATCATGTAGGTCAGAACCCCGCAGGCAGCCAGCGACACGGCCCCCTCGATCAGTTCTTTCCATCGGCCCTGGGCCGATTCTGCCAGTGAGAGGAGAGCCCGTCCCGCCACAAGACTCGCCACGACGGCCAGCGCGCTCGACACAACCACTTGCGGGAAGTATCGCTTCTGCCCCAGCCGGGACAACGCGGTGAGAATGATGCCGACAATCAGCGCCGCCTCGAGAGATTCCCGAAACACGATCAGCAAGACGGCGACGAAGGACCCTTGCACCATATCAGGAAGCCTCTTCCAAGATGAACCGGATGGGAATCGTGACCCAGGATGAAAACACCACGGGACCCACGCGGGCCGGGGTAAAGCGCCATGAGCGCACCGCCGCTACCGCCGCCTCATCCAGCACACCGTATCCGGAGCTGCGCAACACGTCGACCTGGGCGGCGCTGCCCTCGCGCGTGACAAGGGCTTTCAAGATGACCACGCCTTCCCAGCCCTGCTCGCGAGCAAGCTCCGGGTACACCGGCGCCGGGTTTTTCAGGAAGTCCACGCGATCATCCTCCCGCGCCCCCTGGCGCTCGGAACTTGCCGCCGTCTGCTGCACCCTCGGCCGCGGCGCTTGGCGCGGATGGCGGGCAGCTTGCGCCATGCTGTCCTCGACGGCCAAAATCTGGTCTCGTTCGGCTGGACGCTTTTCCGGCTCCTCGACCAGGAGGACCTCCACGCTGCTCGGCCCATGCTGCACCCCAAAACGGGCGCCGGAAGGCAGCAGGGTCGTGGCACTCAAAAAGACCATGTGCCCCATCAGAGATGCCGCCAGGAACGGCTTAAAAACAGGGCTGCGGTATGAAAACGGAACCTTCATCCGGGGGCTCCATCTTGCAGGTTTTTGTTCTGCCGGGCGCCTGCCGGGCGGGCGAGGTCCATCACCTCGACAAACAACCGGTACGGCATGGCCTCATCGCCCCGAAGATGGACGGCTTTCTTGGGGTCCGAGGCCAGCCGCCGCGCGAGCTCGGCCTCGAGGCCTTCCAGGGGGATGCGCGCGGCGTCCACAAAAACTGCCCCGCTCCGATCGACGCTTACCGAAACCTGCTCGGGCTCCCGGCGGTCGTGCTCCATCGCCTTGGGAAGCGTGAGCTTGAGCGCCGGATTCCCAAAAGAAGACGTGAGCATGAAAAAAATAAGCAGTTGAAACACGCAGTCGATCAAAGGCGCCATGTCCAAAGCCAGGGACACCCGCTTGGATCGGGCGAACTCCATTACTCCACCGCCCTCAAGGAGCGCTCGGTCGCCTCCGTGTCTTGCGTGCGGAAGGCGCCGCTCGAGCGCTTGCCGAAAAACTCATCCAGCTCTGAGATGATGACCTGCATGCGCCGTGCGATGCGGTCCGCCTCACTCTCAAAACCGTGATACCCCGCCATGCAAGGGATGGCGATGAGCAGGCCGAAGACCGTGGTGATGAGCGCTTCCCAGATGCCCGCCGCCAAGTCACCCGGTTGCACGACAGCACCCAAGATCTCGATCTGGTGAAAAGCGGTCACCAGCCCCGTGACCGTTCCCAGCAAGCCCAATAGCGGCGCAATGTGCGTGATCGCAGCCAGGGCCCGCAGGCGTGCTTCCACCTTTTC
>CAZPNG010000319.1:0-3445 GCA_964587845.1 uncultured bacterium
ATCCGTTCCTCTTCACTTCGGGCGCCACGCCCAATCCAGGCGCCCCATCCAACGGAGCCCCCGCTGCTTCGCTTTGCGAAGCAGCGGGGGCTCCGTTCCTTTTGGGGCCGCATTATAACATAGGGTTAGGGACCGTCTCTCTAGGAACCGGGTCTGTCCATAGACCCGGTTCCTAGAGAGACGGTCCCTACGGTGTGGTATCATACGGGCCTTGTGGAATTGCAGTCCGATTATTTGGTGATCGACGTCGACAAGGAACTCGCGGCGGACGCCGAGCGCAAGCAAAGCGCCTCCGCACACGTGCGCTCGCTCCTGCGCTCCCTCGTGCGCCGTGAGGCCAAGGGCGGTATTCTCATCTTCGACAGCGGCTCGGGCCCCGGGCTTGCCCGGGGGCCTCAGCCGCAGTACTCGCCCGGGGTTCAGGCCCCGGGCGGGTGGCCGAGCGAAGCGAGGTCCCTTGACGGGACTTGGCAGGGGCAGCAAGCTCTCCTGGACGCCCTTGCAGAGGGCGCCAGCATCGCTTTTCCCCGCAGCGCGGTTTCCCCCGCAGCCCTTTTCCACCAAGCCCTCGCCGGCCCTCTGGAAGCCGCTCTTCTCGGCTCCCGGCCGCCCTGGGACCGGGGCTTTGAGGCCGTGGCCGTCTCCCGCGCCGCCGCAGAGGCCGCCATTGCTGAAGAGTGGCCGCGCACGCTTTCGGGCGGCGCGTTTGCGACGTTCCTTGCGGCCTGGCTGGCTTCGGCCGAACCGGTTCGTCTCGCCGGGGAGGCGCGAGCGGAGGCCGTAGCACTGGAGGATTTTGAGCGCCGCTTCCCGGACTGGCTCTCGGGCCTGTTTCAGGCGCTTTGCGGGCGCGAGAAGAAATGGGTGGAGGAAACGTCCGTGGCGCTCGGTGAGGCGGCGGATGCACAGCCGGTTGCACTAGGATCCCGGCAGATTTTTTTGGCGCGGGCCTTCGAGCGCTTCGAGCAGACTCGCCGTTCCTTCGGCGCAGTCCTTCAGGATCACACGGCTCATGCCCTGGAGATTGCCTTCGGCTGCTCGATTCCCGATCTTAGCGCGCCCCTGTGGGCCGATGTCGTCTTTGATGCTTTGTTGACTTCCCGCCGCGATGAGGCAGCCGGCGAAATCGCTTCGGTTCTGCTCGCTGCCCTCTATTTGCGAGCCGGCTCAGGCCTCGCCGAAACCCTCAGCGAGTTGACTTTTTTCGAGTCGATCCAGGCATTTTCCCAGCGCCGTGGGACTTTCCTACGCCGGTGGAACGCCGGCAGACGCGCCCCAGCCGACGAGAGCCCAGCCGAAACGGCCTCTCTGTAAGTCGTTACAATTAAATTACATACAGCAACTTGCAATTTGCAAGCTCCTGTGGTAGATTTCAATTACCTCTCGTTAAAGCTTTTAAAACCTCTGAAATATCTCGACGGATTTCTAACTCCCACTGACGGGTAACGGCTTGCGCGACGGATTTCGCGACACGGGTTTTTGTCCACGGGAGCATATGAACATGACACTTCAAACAGTACGGCGCTTGACCGCCGGCGCGCTCGCAATCACGTTCGGATGTCTACCGATCGGGCCGCTTGCGCCCCGAGCGGCTTATGCCATCACGATCATCGGAGGCGGCAGCATTCCCGGTAACGGGGACCTAGAGCCCGATGAGGAGCTGGATTTTCAAATCGTCAATATCGTTCCCGGAGAGCCGGCGAATGAACTTATCTTCAGTGACAGCGATCCGGACGGCCTCAATCCCTCCGGCACGACGCACGTCAACTGCCGCCAGTATGTGCGGATCGTGTTCCGTTCCAACAGACTGGACGCGCGCCTGACGCTCTACACCGACAACACGGCCTCCAACGCTTCGCCGCGCTTCACGGGCTCGCGCACGAAGGATGATCCATCCTTCGACGCCACGGTTGAGGAGGAAACCTATGACACCGAGGAGCCGGCGGGGGAGCGGCACAACCTCGAGGATGGCAAGAAACCGCAGACGGTCTCCGGGGGGCTGGTGGGGATCGCGGAGCCGAAGGAAGTGGCGCCGGTTGTCTGGCAAATTCACGATGAATTGCCGGCCGTATTGCCCGATTACGATTTCGAGGATCCGATTCACCAAGATCCTTCCCGCCCGCTTCCGTTGAGCAATCCCACGGATCTTTGGGGATTCATTGTCGAGCGCTTCGCGCTCGATTTTCACTTTGCAATTGACTTGGCGACCGGGCATTTCAAGGTTGACGCCGTGAACGGAGATCCTGAGAACCACAACTGGCTGCCGACCGTCGGTTACCGCACGCTGGCCGTGCCGACCTTCGCCGGAAACGAGCTTTTGATCGGCGGGTTCCCGGGAAATCGCGATGCGGATGGTTTTCGCGTCGATCAAGACGGCATCCCGATCGAATACGGCGCAGACGGGTTGCCCGTCGATCCGACCGAGGCTGCCGCCGCGAAGAGCGCCGACGAGGACATTTACCTTTTCCTGGGGGCGAACTTCCTGGGCAAGCACGCTCAGGATTTCAGCTCCAACAAGCTCATCCTGGAATACTCCTTCATCAACGGCACCACGGGCTTGACGGAGCGGGTGCTCCACGAGATCCCCATGCGGGCCACCTTCGAAGCCGGCAAGGAGCTGGGCGTGACGATCAAGGCCAAGGTTGCGGGCGAGACGACCTCCGCCCTGGTGTTCAGCAACACGAACCCGAACGGCACGAACCCGGCCGGCACCAGGGCCGTCAACTCGCGCCAGTACCTGGAAGTCACGGCCTCGACGAATGTCCTCGACGGCCGCTTCGTGATGTACGCGGACAACAGTGTTCCCGACGCAAACCCCAGGCTGACGGCCGCGCGCGACCAGGCGAGGGCCACCTTCGACGCGACGCCCGACGAGCAGGCCTACGTGCATGCGCTGGCGGACGGCTCGGGCCGGCGCAGTTTCATCGACGGGCGCAAGCCCATCCCCGTGACCGGTGGCCTCGTGGGCGTGAGCAACCCATCCGTGGCGGTCCCCATCGTCTGGCAGGTCTATGATGACGAGGACGTCGACCCCGACACGCCGGGTGTTCAATTTCCCGATTACGACTTCGACGACCCGCTCTCCCAGCAGGCCACGGATCAGTGGGCGTTTCTCATGGAGCGCTTCTCTTGGGATTTCGACTTTGCTGTGGATTTTGCGACCGGGCACTTCAAGATCGACCCTGCTGACGGAGATCCCGACAACCATTTCTGGCTGCCCACGGCAGGATACCGCACCCTCATGGATTCGTTCAGCAACCTCGGCGGCTTTCCGGGACCGCGCGATGCGTCGGGAGACCGGATCCCGAACCTGCTCGAGCAGGGCACCTCGCCGATTTATGTCTATCTGGGCGCGAATTATGCCGGCAAGCCCGCGCAGTCTTATCAAACCAACAAGATCGTCGTGGAGTTTATCGGGTAAGCCATGAAAACGACAACGGCAATC
>CAZPNG010000320.1:0-6538 GCA_964587845.1 uncultured bacterium
GGACCGCGGGCCCTCGACGGTCACGTGCTCCGCTGAAAGTTATTCTCGATTCTAAACTGCGCACTCCCGCCGGCGCGCGGCTTTTTTCTTCCCGGACCCCGGTGCTCATCGCGGCAGGCGCCCAGGCGTCGGCTGCACGCGAGGCGCGCCTGCGCCGTGCCGGAGCGGAGGTGGTTCGATTTCCCGCTATCAAGGGACGCGTTGATTTGGTACGGTTATTGAAAGAGCTGGCCGAGCGGGAGGTCTCCCATCTGCTGATCGAAGGGGGAGGAGACTACAAGACCCTCAACAAGAAAATGAAAGACATGACGATTGACGAGCTCCTGGCCAAGCTCAAGCGCGATCCCGAAGTGCGCGGCAAGAAAAATGTTGTGGACCTCATGGTGGCGGAGATCCACAAGAAAATCTCCTTTTCCTTCTCCTCCTTTCTCTTCGCGCTCGTGGGCTTGCCGCTTGCTCTCATCACACGCCGCGGCGAAGCCGTCGTGAGCTTCGGCCTGGCGATCGGCATCATCGCGATTTACTACGTTCTCTACGTGCTCGCCAAGACGGTCGTTCAGGGGGGCGTGGTGGCGCCGTGGCTGGCGCTGTGGGCTCCCAATTTTCTGGTCTTCGCTGTCGGCGTCTACCTCCTGCGCAAGGTCCTGTCCACTTAACCAAAAGGGGCCAGGTCAGTTTTTCATTGTTTCGAAAAACTGACCTGGCCCCTTTTGTGATACCCTAGAACCCAGGCACGTCCCGCAAGACGGCCGCTCCCTCGCCAAGGCGCGAGGGGGAGGACAGTCCGGACTCCGAAGGGCAGCGCAGCGGGTAACGCCCGCCCGCAGGTCTCGCAAGGGGCTTGCGCGGATCAGAGCCACAGAGACGAGTCCCGCCCCGAAAGGGGCGGGGGTGAAACGCGGCAATCTCTGCGCGGAGAAAGACCCAATAGGGAACGGCAGGGGGCTGGCCCGGCCCCACGAAGTTCCGGGTTTGGTCGTTCGAGGCGTCCCGCAAGGGGCGCCCTAGAGAGATGGCCGTCCCCCGTGTGGCATTCGGCTACAGTGGGACAGAATCCGGCTTACCGCGGGGCGTGCCTTCTTTTTTTGTTGAGGACTAGGCGGCTTCTTTGCCGAGGTCCAGGAGCTCGCGGACCTTGTGGTCGAAGAGCTTGCCGTTGAGAGGCTTGGTGAGGAAGAGGTTCGCGCCCAGCCGCTCGCATTCCTTGCGGGTGCGGAAGTCGTCGAACGCCGTCACTACAATGATGGGAATCGCGTGCGTGCGGGCGTCGTGCCTCAGGACATCGCAGACGTCCGTGCCGTTCATGCCGGGCATCATGATGTCGAGCACGACGAGGACCAGGGACTTGCATTCAACTACCTTGAGGGCCTCGTGGCCGTTACGCGCGCAGTGGACCTCGAAGTTCTGCGCCTCCAGGCGCATCCTCAGGATCTCCGCTGCGCTGCGGTCGTCCTCGACCACGAGCACGGCTTGCTTGGCTCCGTTCACTACTCCCATTGCGGTGCACGCTCCTTTTTGACAAATCTAAGACAACTATACCTAATGTTTGCATAAATGTCAAATCGCTATAATTTGCTATGTTCTGACCTCACAAGTCCTCAACCCAAAAGGTACCAGGTACCTTTTGAGCACAAGAGCGAAAGGTACCTGGTACCTTTTGGCTGGGAAAAGGGCGCAGGCGGCTTGACAAAGCGGCGCGCTCAAGCTACAGTTGGTGCGGTTGACCTTTTAAACCGAGTCCTGTGAGACTCGAAAGGGAAAACAAATGAGCTGTGTCGAAATCGATGCCATGATGCCCCCTGACTGCGCGAAGGCGCGCGGACAGGGGATTTTTTTTGGCCTTCCAAGGGGTGTCCGGTGAGCCAGGTCCTGGACGAAGACGCGATCGGCCGCGCCCTCATGCGCATGGCCCACGAGATCCTGGAGCGCCACGCGGGAACCCAAGACCTCGCCCTGGTCGGCATCCGCACCGGGGGCGCGGTTCTCGCCAAGCGCCTGCAGGACATTCTCGAGCGCCTGGGCGGCGCGCCGGTGCCGTTCGGCATCCTGGACATCACCCTCTACCGCGACGATCTCTCGGAGATAGCCCACCAGCCCGAAGTGCGTGAAACGGAGATCGACTTCGATGTCACCGGCCGGCGCGTGGTGGTCGTGGATGACGTGCTCTTCACGGGGCGCACGGTGCGCTGCGCCATGGACGCTCTTATCGACTTCGGCCGGCCGCGCGCGATCGAGCTGGCGGTGCTGGTCGACCGGGGCCACCGGGAACTTCCCATCAAAGCGGATTATGTCGGCAAAAGCATTCCCACCTCCCTCGAGGAAGAGGTGAAGGTGAATCTCAAGGAAACCGAGGGTCACGATGAAGTCGTTGTCGCCGCAAAAGCCCGATCCTGAAAGCGGCGCGCCGGTGAAGACACCCGTGCGCTGGAAGCACAAGGATTTGCTGGGCTTAAAGGACCTCACGCGCGAGGAGATTGAACTCGTGCTGTCGACCGCCAAGTCCCTGCAGGAAATTTCTCTGCGGCCCGTGAAAAAGGTGCCCACGCTTCGGGGCAAGACCGTGGCGAACCTTTTCTTCGAACCCAGTACCCGCACGCGGGTGTCTTTCGAGCTGGCGGAGAAACGGCTGAGTGCGGACACCGTGAACTTGAACGTTTCGAGCTCGAGTCTCGTCAAGGGCGAGACGCTTCTGGACATGGCGAAGAACATGGAAGCCCTCAAGATTGATCTGGTGGTCATGCGCCACGGCTCTTCGGGGGCGCCGCACCGGCTCGCCCGCTACATTCGCGCGGGGGTGGTGAACGCAGGCGACGGGATCAATGAACACCCCACACAGGCGCTCCTGGACCTTTTCACCATCCGCGAGCAGAAGGGCCGAATCGAGGGGCTGAAGATCGCATTTATCGGCGACATCCTGCACAGCCGCGTGGCGCGCTCGAACATTTGGGCGCTCACCAAGCTCGGCGCGCACGTCACGGTCTGCGGGCCGCGCACCCTGCTGCCGATCGGCGTCGACCGATTGGGCGTGCGTGTGACGACTGAGCTGGACGAGGCCATCCGCGACGCGGACGTGCTGAACCTGCTGCGCATCCAGTTTGAGCGCCAGTCGGAATCCTTCTTCCCCAGTCTGCGCGAGTATGCGTACACCTACCAAATCAACCGCGAGGTCCTGAAGCGCGCCAAGCCGGGCGTCATCATCATGCACCCGGGGCCCGTGAACCGCGGCGTGGAGATTTCAAGCGATGTCATGGACGGTCCTTACTCGCTCATCCTTGATCAGGTGACGAACGGGTTAGCCGTACGCATGGCGGTGCTCTATCTTCTGAGCGGAGGCGGGCCGTGAGCAGCCCCGAGAAGATCCTGATCAAAGCTGTGCGGGTGGTGGATCCGCGCGCCAAGCGTGACGGCGTCTTCGACTGCCTCGTGGAAAAGGGTGTTCTTAAATCGATCGGCGCGCGCGCGAGCGTAAACGATGCGACGGTCATTGAGGGCAAGCAGCTTGCGCTTTTCCCGGGCCTCGTCGATCTGCACACTCACCTGCGGGAGCCGGGCGAAGAGCAGAAGGAGACGATCGAAAGCGGCTGCCGGGCGGCGCTCGCCGGCGGCTACACCGCCTGCCTCGCCATGGCCAACACGCACCCGCCCGTGGACAACGCGAGCCTGGTGACGGACATCCTGGGCAAGGCCGCGAAGATTCCCTTCAATCTTTCACAGGCGGGCACCATCACGAAAGACCGCGCGGGCAAGGAAATCTCGGAGATGGCGGACATGAAACGCGCCGGCATCCGCGCGGTCTCCGATGACGGCGTGTGGCTCGCCGATGCGCTCCTGGCGCGCCGGGCCATGGAATACGCCGGGATGCTCGATCTTCTGTATGTCTCTCACGCCGAGGATGCCCGCCTTTCGGCCGGCGGTGTCATGGATGAGAGTTTTCAGTCCACAGCTCTCGGCCTGCGTGGCGCTCCGGCGGAAAGCGAGACCCTGGCGATCGCCCGCGACATTGAGCTCTCGCGCCTCACGGGCGTGCGCCTTCACATCGCTCACGTTTCCGCGGCCCGTTCCGTTGAACTGATTCGGCGCGCCAAGCGCGACGGGCTTCGCGTCACCTGCGACGTGACCCCGCATCATCTTGCCCTGACGGGGGAGGCGATGGCGAGCTACGACCCTAACTTCAAAATGAATCCTCCCCTTCGGACACGCGAGGACCAGGAAGCGTTGATCGAGGGCCTGAAAGACGGCACGGTCGATGCCATTGCCACCGACCACGCGCCGCACACGGTGGAAGAAAAGATGCTCGAGCTGGATCAGGCCCCCTTCGGCGTGACGGGCCTGGAGACCGCGCTGGCGGTGGTTCTCACGGACCTCGTGGCGGCCGGCAAGATTTCGCTCCCAGCTGCGATCGAGAAGATGTCGGCGCGGCCTGCGGAGCTGCTCGGCCTGGACGGGGAGGGCGGCCTGCGCGAGGGCCATGTTCTCAATGCGTGCCTGGTGGATTTGAGCCAATCCTGGGAGGTGCGGCCGGAGGTGTTCGTGTCGAAATCAGTCAATTCCTGTTTCCTCGGCCGCAAACTCACGGGCCGGGTGGTGATGACGTTCGCGAGGGGCCGCGCCTGGGAGTTTCGCCTGGCACCGGCCCCCGCGGGCGCTCGCGCTGCGGCCGGAGTCCGGGCATGAAGCGGGCTTTTTTGGCGCTGGAAAGCGGGCTTGTTCTCGCGGGCGTTGCCTTCGGCCGCGCGGAGGGCGAGGCCTTCGGCGAGGTGGTCTTCAACACCTCGATGAGCGGCTATCAGGAAATCCTCACCGACCCATCCTATAAAGGCCAGATCGTCACCATGACTTACCCCCACATCGGCAACACCGGCGTGAACGGCCAGGACGTCGAGTCGCGCCGCCCGTGGGTGGAGGGCTTCATCGTGCGCGAGTTAAGCCCCGTGCCGAGCAACTTTCGCAGCACGGCGAGCCTGGATGAGTACCTGAAGAGCCACGGCATCCTGGGGATCCAGGGCCTCGACACGCGCATGTTGGTGAAGCACCTGCGCGACGCGGGGGCCCAGAAGGGCGTGATCTCCACGATCGACCACGACCTGAGGCGGCTCGTGAAAAGGGCGTTGGACTCACCGGGCCTCGTGGGAGCGGACCTGGTCAAGGAAGTCACGTGCGGAAGGCCGTACCTTTTTGCCGACGTCCTGCCCGCCGACTACGCCTGGCCGCACGGGCATGCGCCGCGCGCCAAGCGCTTCCGGATCGTGTGCGTCGATTCCGGCATTAAGTGGAACATCTTGAGGAAACTCAACCAGCACGGCTTCGACACCGATGTGGTGCCGGCGGATTTCACGGCGGCCCAAATCCTCGAGCGAAAGCCGGATGGCTTGTTTCTTTCCAACGGCCCCGGGGACCCCGCGGCCGTGACGTATTTGATCGACACGGTGCGCGAACTCGTCGGCAAGCTCCCCATTTTTGGGATTTGTCTGGGCCATCAGATCATGGGCCTCGCGCTCGGCGCGAAAACCTTCAAGCTCAAGTTTGGCCACCGCGGTGGCAATCACCCCGTCATGGACCTGGCTACGCGCAAAGTGGAGATCACGGCCCAAAACCACGGCTTCGCCGTCGATCCCGACACGCTTCCCAAAGGGGAAGTCGAGGTCTCTCACCTGAATTTAAACGACAAGACCGTGGAAGGCCTGCGCCACAAGCGCCATCCCGTCTTCTGCGTGCAGTACCATCCCGAGACCTCGCCGGGCCCGCACGATTCCGACTACCTCTTCGGGCGCTTCTACGAGATGCTGGACAAAGGCGCCTGGTAATGCCCAAACGCACCGACCTCAAAAAAATCCTCCTGATCGGTTCGGGCCCCATCGTGATCGGCCAGGCCTGCGAGTTTGATTACTCCGGCTCGCAGGCGTGCAAGGCGCTTCGCGAAGAGGGCTATCAGGTGGTGCTCGTGAACTCGAATCCCGCCACCATCATGACGGACCCCGACATGGCGGATCGCACCTACATTGAGCCCATCACGGTTGAGACCTTGGGCAAGATCATCGAGGCCGAGCGGCCCGACGCGTGCCTACCCACGATGGGCGGGCAGACGGGTTTGAACGTGGCGATCGAGGCCTCTGAAGCGGGCCTCTTCGACACCTACAAGGTGGAGCTGATCGGGGCCAAATATGAGGCGATCCGCAAGGCCGAGGACCGCTCGCGCTTCCGCGCGGCCATGCAGAAGATCGGCCTCGATTTGCCGGTGAGCCGCTTTGTCTACTCGATTGATGATGCGATTGCGGCCGCGCGCGAAATCGGCTACCCCGTGGTGGTGCGCCCGAGCTTCACGCTCGGCGGCACGGGCAGCGGCGTGTGTTTCAATGAGGAGGAGCTGTCGCGCACCGCCCGCCAGGGCCTGGATTCCAGTCTCAAGCGCGAGATCTTGATCGAGGAGTCGGTGCTCGGCTGGAAGGAGTTTGAGCTCGAGGTGATGCGCGATATCAAGGACAACGTGGTCATCATCTGCTCAATTGAGAACTTTGATCCCATGGGCGTGCACACGGGC
>CAZPNG010000321.1:0-3559 GCA_964587845.1 uncultured bacterium
CCGCAGCGCGCTCCACAAGGTTCCCGGCCGGCGCCCTTCGGGCAGGGTCAGGATGCGGTCCCTGGCCCGGATCCTCAGCTCGGGAAGCCTGCGCGCCCGCTCGAGATTTTTCTCGATGAAGGCTTTCCGATTCGCAGGCGCGCTGAAGTAATCGCGCCGCGCGCGCCACGCAAACTTTGAAAGGGACGGAGCTTCTAAGGCGAGTAAGGCTTCGTTGACGGTATTTGATGCAAGCTTGCTGGCGAGCGGCCGCCTATCGTATTCCAGGACCACGAACCGCTTCGTGCCGTCCATGTCCTGCACAAGGGCCGCGATGAGATAATCCTTCGGATTACCCCGGTTGACATAGGCAATGAAATCAAAGGGCTCTTTGAAGGTGAGCGTGTCGTGATTCAGTTTGAACCCAGCGGCGCTTTCGCGCAGCGTGCGCAGCTGCGAGACATCCACCGCCTGCCCCGACACGGACAGCCGCGTTTTCTGGGCGCGCACCGCCTGACTCGCGAGGGCTTGGGGATCGCCGGCGAAGGCGATCACCTGATCTTCGAAGACCGCGAGCGCCTCCGCGAAGGCCGCCTGCCGCGAGGCGGAAAGTATGGCCGGGCGGCGGGCAAAGTCGGCAGCGAGCGGCGTGGGGGCCCGGATTTTAAGCCGCTCGCTTCGGTATCGCAGGCGGATGAGCGCGGCGGCATCCAAGCCGAAGCCTCGAGCCAGGGCTTCCAAGTGCGGAAGTCTGGGAATGCGCGTGCCGTCCAGCCAGCGTTGCACGGTCGCGTGAGTTGCGCCCGTCACCTCCCGGATTTTTTCCCTCGAGACGCCCCGCGCCAGAAGATACTTCAGATACTCTGCAACCGTCGTGAATCGCTCCGGGCGTCGGAACCGGCCGCGTTTCGCCGGGCGTTGGCCAGATGCTTTCTTGGGTCGCCTCTCTTCCTTCTGCCGGCGGAGAAATGTAACGGCCTCGTCGAAACTCCTCCGAAACACAGCTCTCTCGGTCGGATCCAAGTCCAGGATGAGAGCCATCGACCCGACATAAGGCGCAAGTTTGCGCAGCCCCATTCCCTCACCGTGCTCATAGCTCCAGATATCTTCCGCGTCAAAATGCCTGGTCAAGCCTTTGCTAAGCCGTTCCGCAAGCGCAACCCGGCTCAAGCCCTGCGCGACGCGATGCCTGTACAAGAGCGCTCCGAAGGCCTCCACTTCGTTCCGCGGCTCAAGCCAGAGCTTGTGCGGTGTGTGCATGCGAGCCTCGCGCACCGCCGCGAGAGCGGTTCGGAGGTGGAGCAGAAACGCGGTGCGCTCCTGGCCTTCAAGACCCAACGCATCGGCGACTTCTTCGCGGTAACGTCCCACCTTGCGCAGACTTTCGCCCTGCTCGATGAGAGACAAGTGCGCGACGGTCCAAGGTACGCCCGTGTGCTGGCGCAGCAGTCGGGCCACTTTCCACAGGGGCCCCACCCGCTTGCGCAGGGCGCGAAAATGCGCGCCAAACGCCTGCGGCATCGTCTGGGCGACCGCCGCCGGGCCGCGCGACATTTGCTCAAGTGACTTCAATCCGAAATAGCCTGCTGTCCCAGAAGCAATCAGGTCCTCTTCGGCGCCCGCCCGCGCGGGGCTTTCTCGTTCGCGGCGCCCGGGAGCTTCTTCTTCCGCGCCGTGCACGATGATCTGCGGCCCGCTATCGTAGAACTCCTGGCGGGATCCCTCGACAATGACCGTGTACCCACTCTGAGGAAGCCACACAGCCCGCCCCTCATCAAAATAAGGTTCACCTGGCCTGGCCGGATACACATGGTAGGTTTGCTGACTGCGAAACTCGCGGCCTTCCAAATCCCCATCCCTCGTGCGGGGTGGACTGGCCGGCGCGAGCTGAAGCAGAGCGTCGGTGGCGCGAAACGCGATCCCGGCAGGCCGCAGTTCATCCGCCATGAGGGACGCGAGCAGCGGCAGGTGGAGGTAATTGGCGTCGAAGACGACCCGCTCCGGCCCCTGCAGCGCGCTGAATTGGTGCTGGACGCCGGGCAGAAGGGTCGCGCCCGTGACGAGTTCCAGGGGCGCGATGTCGAGCACACGGCCGCGCTCCCCATTGCTTTCGTAATAGTCGCGGTCGACAAACACGCGATCGGCGGCGCCCGCCGCAGGAGCCGGGTTGGGAACAAGGTAGATCGGTTCCTCTGCGCGAGTGACGACTGTGCCGTTTTGATCGGCCCATCGGCCGTCAGCGTCAACTTGGCGGGCCTGAGCGCGCCAGATTCTCAGAGTCTCGACGCCCAAGGCCTCCCCCGGGTGGCTCGCCTCGGTCAGCCGCGCGACCGCGCCCTCAACATCCATCCCCAGGTAAATCTGTGTGTGCCCCTCGCCCGGGCCTGACTGGAACCCGACTCTCAAGGTGTCGCGCTCGGCGCGCTGCCGCTTGGGAATCAGCGGCTCAAAGCGCCAAGCTCCGTATCGCGCCAGCAGGGTGTAGAGGAACGTGAGCAGGGCCGGCGTGCGCACGAAGCTGACCATGTCATCTCCCCCGGCGGACGTCGTGAAGATGGGCGCTGCCGCCGCGATCTGTGAGGCCTCGACAGCCGGCAAGGCCGGGTCGACCTGCAGGGAGTGATAGAAGCGGACCTCATCGCGAAGGGGCACGATGATCAGGTAGTTAGTCCGGCCGTCGGGATAACGGAGCGGCGTGACCTGGCCGTCCGGGCCGCGCACGACTTCGATGAGGACACGGGGCCGTCCGGCGCGCGAGCGGGTGATTCGCAAATGCTGCACGAGAAACTGCCACATGCGAAGTTGGAGACCGTTGGGGATTGCCATCACGCGATCCCCGGTTCTAAAGCGGTTGTCGGTTTCATCACGCTCCCGCTGAGCGCTGCTCAGGGCGGAAAACTGGTCCATCGCAAAGCTGTCCCAGTGCCGGTGATCCTGGAAGTAATCGCCGCGCGCGCGCCAAGCAAAATCTTCCACGAACCCGGCATGGTTCGCTGTGAGGTTTGCGAGCACGACGCGCCGGCTCGCAGGAACAGGCACTACGGCAGCGCCGCCCAGCGAACCGAGGACGAGAAGGTTTGCTGAATCGAGGGCCGTAAACACGATGTAATCATCGGCGTTCCCGCGATTGACCAGCGCCATGAAGTTAAACGGTTCGTGGTGTGTGAGTTGCTGGTCCAGGACGCGCAGCGCGGCGGTCGTCTGCCAACAGAGACTCGAAGGGGCGAGACGAAGATTCTGCTCGACATCGAACTCGCCCGGCGTGCCCAGGGCTCTTTGGCGCAAAAGATTTTCATCGCCGGCGCGCGAACGCACCGAGCGACTCGTCCTCCGTCCCGGACGCGCGAGGCACGAAGAACTCCAACCCCATCCTGAGCTTGGCGCTCCACGGCACCAGGTCCGAGGCAAGAAACGGCAGAACCTTGGCCGGGGCCATGAGCATGAGGCCTTCAGGATAGCGTCTCAGCCGCCCGCGCGAGTAGACGAAGACATCCTTGTCGGTCTCGCTGGTGGGCAGGAGCCCTCCCTCAAGCCCCAACTCGCGCACCAGCTCCAACGCCGCCGGCTTTTGGGTGATGAA
>CAZPNG010000322.1:0-4111 GCA_964587845.1 uncultured bacterium
TTAACATGGCGTAAGCGGCTGCCAGCCACCCGTTTGGCCCCAGCAGGAGGCGGGCCACGGCATCACCGGAAACCGTGCGGGCCCAGAAATGAAGCCGCAGGAGATCGCGGATTTCGCCCGGAGCGGTGAGGAGCGCCACGAACAGCACGGCGAGCGCACGCCAGGTGCGGACGATCAAAATGATTCCCAGAAGGGCCGTCACGCCGGCAGCCCAGAGTAGCGATGCCCAATGGAAAAGCCCCCACAGCAGCATCGCTGCGACCGTGAGGACGGCGCCGGCTCGCAAAAGTCTGACAAGTCTCGTGCGCGCGCTCGCCGGCCAGAAGATGGCTCCCTCCCCGTTCGCCAGGCGCACAAAGCGCGCCCGCGCGAATCGCCGAGCCAAGCGCTTCTCACTGACGCGATGCCCTGTTCTGAGGATGGCGAGGGACACGAGGTATCGATGCGCGTCCTCCCGGACCTGCTCGTTTGCGGGCGCATCTTCCCGCAGGGCGTCCAGAATGCGATAGCTCCGTTCAAAGAGGGCGTTGCGCAACGGCTGCATGGCCCGGCCGGCAAGTAGCTTGGCCCTCGCGCGGTCCCAGCTCCGCGCAGGGCCCCAGAACAGCGCGTCGAACAGCTGAACCTGCAGAAGAATCATGACGCGCAGAAGCAGGCGTTCCTTTTCCGTGGAGCCGAGGGTGGGAACCTGCTCAACAAACTCGGCCAGGGTGACGAGGAAGAGCGCGAGATCTTCTTCGGGCCAGTCCCTAAGCCCGAGAACGCGAATGCGTTTGAGCTGCGGCTCAAGGGGCTCATGCAGGTCGAGACTGAGCCGGTGCGCTATTTCGAGCAAGAATCCATGGACGGCATCCAGCCGCTCGTGCCGGCCCGCGATCTCGGCCGTCTTGTAAAGTTCGTAGACCGTCGTGCGCACATCGTCAGGATCCGCCACCGGCGCGGGCAGTTCGGCGCGGGCGGCGGAGAAGCGGGGCAACGCAAGCTGGCCGCCGCCGGGGGCTTCGAGCTTGAGCGGGCCCTTGCCCTGTGCGCCTTGCTCGAGGGCTTGGCGGAAGATCGGGTCGAAGGTGCCGCGCCTTTGGGCTTCACTTTCCGAAACGACTTCCCAGGTCAGGTTCGACTCGAGGCTGCCCCCCAGGACGAGGTCGGGGAAGACTTCGCCGACCGTGCGGCCCGACTCGATGGGATAGCGCACGAACGCATCGCTCATCACGAAGATGACGTGCGTCCTGTCGGCGGCATACTGGATGGCGCCGTGGGTGATGTAGGGCTGCTCGGGCAACTGCATCCAGTAACTCACATCGGTGCCGTGAATGTTGAGCTCCAAGCTGCCGCCAAAAGCGTATTCCCAGGGCGCGGTCTCAGTTGTCGTCTTCAACTTCTCGCGGAGCAGGAACCTTCCCAAATAAATCGTGTACGGTTGCAAACTCTCGCGGGTGGGTGCGCCAGAAATTGCACTCCTGCTGTGACTCCAGATGCGGGGTTGAAAAGTTGCCGTGAGGCCCGCCTCACCGGCCTTGAATCTCTCGGCCTTCGGAGTGGGTCCCTCCTGCTCTTCAAGCTTGCGATGCGGCACGCGCCAGTCAAAATCGGCCGCCTTCTGGAAGGAGTAGTGGGGGTCGATCCGCCACGCGAACAGACTTCTGAAGAACGGATGAAAGTACAGGTCGCGGGCTCCGGCAATCCACGCGTCCACAATTTTTGACTCCCCGTAGGCGGCGTTCGTCACCACGCGAACCTTGCCGATCGCTCCGGTGTCTCTCACAATCTCCCAGGGGACGGCGCCGCCCCGCGCTAGACCCAGAACGCCCATCGCCCCCGAAATGGGGAACCCGTGATCGAACAGGAGAATGTACTTGGGCCTGCCATCCCGCACGACGCGCGCCACGGCCAGGAACGGATCGTGCTCGACCGGAACATCCTTTGTATGCCTCGTCACCTTCTCGTAGCCGGGGGGACCAAACATCTGCCCCGGCACCCACGACCTCTGCTCCGATGTGACCCTCACCATTTTCTTCACGGGGTCAAAGGGCCCGACGGTGGTCTGAACGTTCCAGGGACTGGGGTCGCCGTCCTTCACATGAAAGATGAGAGATTGCGTGGCGGCGTCAAAGCGCAGCGAATAGGTGTGCGCGACCCGGCTCCTGGGCAGGTAGCCGGAATGCAAATCTTCACGGCTATGGGCCGTGACCTGGACATTGATTCCCTCGAGCGCATGGCGCGAGACAGGCGTCACGACGAAGGGACTCCAATGTTGAGGGGATGCCTGCGCTTCGGGCCTCTTTTCCCACTCGAACAGGTCTCTGAAACCTTTGTCCGAATGCGCGCGGCTTGAGTCTTCCTGCGACAGAACCGCCCAGGGTGTGAACGCGAACCGGTTGTCGCGCACGGCCGGCGGGATCAAGATGCCCTCGAGAAGGCCCCGGAAGTTCGTGATCCCCCCCTGCGTGCTGAGGCCGTCGACATGAACGGGGAACGCTTCAAAGAGCTCGTCGCTTAGCACGAGCACCGCCATCTTGTTACCGTTCGCAACGTCCTCGAGGCGCCGCGCCACGAAGGGATCCTGCGCCACCTTGAACCGCAGCGTCACCGCGCGCCGGTTCCCGGCCCAATAATCTCTGGCGTACACCACGGTCACTTCCCGGCGGTGCTCGTCATAGTCGCTCACGAAAAGCTGCAGCTGCGCCGAGCCGCTCGGCTCGCGGGCCTTGATTTGGAAGGTGTGCCCGGTCAAGCCACGCGGGCCGGCGCCGTAGCGCAGGCGGTAGAGGTATTTTTCCTCAGGGTTGAAATCCGGAAAGCGGGCGCGCATGTACATCGCGAAATCGGCGTCGGCGTGATCAGACTCGTCAAAGAATTTCTTCCTGCCGAAATCGAAGGGCCTCGGCGAACGCTCTTGCGCCTTCACCTGCCGGCCCGAGACATCCTTTTTGAGGAGCTCCGCCCAATCGAAGCCGGCCGTGCGGCGCGGTCCGGCGGGCTCGCCGGCGCCCGCAGGAGGCGCATAGGACACTGCGTAGCCCGCGGCCGCGAGCGCGCGAGCCGTCTGCTCGAGGTTCCAGTGGCGCAGCTGGCCCTCAAAGAGAGCCACGACGAGCATGAAGGCCTGCTCCCCCGCTTCCTTCTCTGCGGGCTCCTTGAGAGTCGCCTTCCATTGGTGCTCGCTCCAGACATCCGGGTGCAACGAGTGCAGCAACCGGCCCTTGGAAGCGATTCCTCTGACGCGCTGCCCAACCCAGTCCAATCTCTGCGGCCCCTGAAGATTTGCAGGGATCGAACTCAAGATTTCCGCAAGGGCGCGCAGGACCTCATGCGTGCCGGGCCCGCCGGGAGTCTGGGAGTGTCGCCCCGCACTCTGCTCGTTGCCCCCGCCCGCGGATCCCTCAGCCTGCGAATTAGGAACCGGGACGGGCAGAGAGAAGTCGTCATCGCCGGCCCTGGCGACGGCGTTTCGGCGCGGCCTACGTTTTGGCCCGCCTTTGAGACGGTCAAGCATGGCCTGGGCCTGGCCGATCAGGAGTTGAGAGGACGCGATCTCAGTCTCCTCGAACTCGTCGCTAAACGGCTCACGAAAACGGAACATCCGGCTGCCCGAACCGTTCAGGAGCAGGTAGCCCTCCCGCATCGACTGCGGGAAGAGCGAGCCCATCCCAAAGTCCAGCTTCATGATCCTGCCCTGATACTGCTGCGCCACGCTGAGGTCCATCTGCGTGTCATGTCCCGTCGCGATGCGCAGAGCGCTCACTTGCTCAAGCAGGTGATCGAGCGCCTCTTCGCTCAGACCCCTCTCCCAGTTGTAGTCCCAAAGCACGGACTGTTGATCGTCGAGCGCCGTCAAAACCGGGTGATCGGGGTGGTCGGCCGCGCGCAGGTCACGCTCCATTTGATCGAGCGCTTCCACCCCCCGGTGCATCCCATACGTGATCCGGAGATTGCCGGCTGCGTCCACGGGCAGCCCCCCGTGAATGTAGAACGTGAGGTTCTCGTCGATGTGGTAGAGCTTGAGGTTTTTCTGCATCCAGCGGGCCATCTCGGCGAGGCGCGCGTTGCGGCGCACCACCTGATGAAAGTGAATGTTCTTAGCCTGGCTTCGCTGATATCGGATGCCCAG
>CAZPNG010000323.1:0-2605 GCA_964587845.1 uncultured bacterium
AAGCTGGAGGGAGTGCTGATCGACAAGTGCCGCGTGTCCGAAAACGCGCGGCTTCGCGCCATCGCGGCGGTGGCGGATCACTGGGACGAAATTGTCAGCGCGCTTCCGGCGAAAGACCAGCGCCGCTTTGCCAATAGTCCCGACCCGGTCTACTGGAGGAACTTCACTTTAAGAATGCTCTATTCCGAGTGGCTGAGAAGCGACTCGGCGCAGGTGTGGATCGGCAATGACCAGGACCCCTTCATCTGGCTTGAGTTTTCAGTCGACGAGCAGGCGGGCGAGGTCGCGGTGGGCCGCGAAGCCAGCGACGGGCAAAGCCAAGTGGGTCTCTACACGGTGCCGATTCCACTGCGGCACGCGGCGCAGCGGGCAGTCAAGTGGCGCTTTGGCCTGCGCGCCCTGATGGCTTTCGTGGCTGTCGTTGCCGTGGGTCTGGGCGCGCTGCGATTTTACGTTCGCTTTACTTTCGAGCGAAACCTCAGGGCTTCTTTGGACTTCATGGCTGCGGGTTGGGAAGCCGGCTACCACTTCCCGTATCCGACGCAAGAGATGTCCAAGGATCAGAAGTATCAAGCCCTTTGGGAGCCCCTGACACTCCCGGAGATGGAAGACTATCTCCTCAAGGATGCACGTCGTTCCGAACACGCGCTGGTTCGCGCCCTGGCGGCCGTGGCGGATCATTGGGACAAGATCGCGGACGCGCTGCCTGAGGAGCAGCGTTCCGTGCTAAACCGAGATCCGTCCCGCTGGAAGGATTTCATGCTGGAGCGTCTCCAGTCTGACTGGACCAGAGCGGAACCGGCTCAGATGTTTCTCATAGGCGGGGAGGGTGCGTTCCTAAACTTCGATCCTGATCTGAAAGCGGGGAAGGTCGAGGTGG
Source organism: uncultured bacterium (assembly GCA_964587845.1). Taxonomy (GTDB): domain Bacteria; phylum Omnitrophota; class Omnitrophia; order Omnitrophales; family CAZPNG01; genus CAZPNG01. The sequence continues at coordinate 881 of CAZPNG010000323.1, forward strand.
TCCTCGTCTCGCGCGGTGACGAAAGCGTGATCTACACGGTTTCCATCCCTGAGCGCCACGCAGTGAGCCGCGCGGGGGATTTCTGGGACCGCATCCTGGCGCGGCTCGAGCGATTCAACAGCGTGACCCGGCGCGAGTTCCTGCAGCGTGCGGCCCAGGTCGCGAGCGCGGCCGGCATTCGCATCCCCGGCGCCGAGCAGGTTCTCGGCGCTCCGTCGGCCGTGCTGCCAAAAATCTATGGGGACGTGACGGCTTCCGTCGTGGGCATGGCTGTAACTCTCATAGGCGATTTGATCCCCGTGGGACCTGAAGCCCTCGAGCAGGCAGTTCGCTATGCTGCGGAAGGCGGCCAATGGTGGCAGGTTGAAAGCGCGGTTTCAGATGTGCGCACAAGCGCCATGCGCCGTCACGAGGAAGCCCAGCTTTACGGAGACCGGCTTGAGCGTGCCCGTTCTCTGGCGCAGGGAACTCCCTCGGCCGAGGAGGTTGGAGCGCTTGAGCGTGACGTTTTCGGCACTTTTGCCCGGCGCGAGGCGGCAGCTTACGGCGTCACGCGTGGAGTTTCTTTGGGCAAAATCGCGTTTGACATGGTCATGGGAAGGATGGGCCCGGCATGGCAGGCCAAAACGATGGGAGGCCACCAGGCGGACACGGCGGTGGAGGAATATCTCCATGCCCAGGTCAGAGATCTCCCGCCCGAGGTGCGGGCAAGGGGGCTCGCTGCCATTCTTGAGGTTCAGAGAGAACATGCCTTGGCCACGGCGAAAGTCACTGTTCGGGTGCTCAACAGTCTCTCGCGGATCCTGTCCAAGGCCCGCCGCGAGGCCGAGCGTCAAGAAAAGCGTGGCCAGCCGAGCGAGAAGGAGCGTGACCTTGCGCGCCGCCAGGATGCGATCGCCGGTCTCCTCACTTGGCTGCGGGGGAACCGCGATCGCATGCGCATGGACTATCTTGCCGAGCTCGCTTTAGGCCGAGCGCAGGCTGCATTTTATGTTGCGCAGATCGATCATCTGGATGAGCGGATCGCGGACTTGGAAGATGAGTGGGATGCCGCCAAGGACAAGATGAAGCAGCTTCACGCCGCTCGCCAGTCGGTTGCGCGCGCTCCGCTTGAGCTGGATGTCGATGAAGCTGCGCTCGACACGGGCGAGGTTCTGGTCGGCGGATCCACCGTTGAGGACGACTTGAAGGCGCTCGGCGTGGACTCCAGCTCGCCGCATGCCCTTCAATCTTTCAAGGAAGGGTACGACCGCACACGCGGTCAATGGACCGTCGAGTTGGAAATGCTTCGGTTTCTCACCCGCAACGGACACGTTGAGGGATTTCCAGGCCTCTTGAGTTTCGGCGGCAAGTCCGATCCCGGCGCCGCCTCGTTCGTCAACGCCATCCTGCGCGACGCCAACAACGGCCAGGCCCAGTGGGAGGCGATCGGAGAAGGGTCCTTCGGAACGGTCTACCGCTACAAAGGTGCGGACGGGCCCCCCGCGCGTGGTCAAGGTTTTCAAGGTCCGCTTTGAGCCCAAGCCCGGAGTCAAACATTCTGCGCCCACGCCCTATTACCTGGAGATGACCTCCATTCCGGGAGAACCGCTTGCGTACCGCAAGGGGGATCACGCGCAGATCAACACCCAGTTCTTCAAGCTGCCGCTTGCGAAACAGCTCCGCATCCTGGCGAAGTTTGCGCGGCTCCTTGAACGCATGCATGAGCTCGGCGTTCACCACGGC
>CAZPNG010000324.1:0-2892 GCA_964587845.1 uncultured bacterium
ACTCCAAGCATCGAGTCACCCTTGGCCGCGTGATTCCGGGCCAGGTCACCAGCTTCCGCGTCTATCGAAACGCCCACGGGCAGATTATTCTCGACCCGATGGTGTCCATCCCGGCCCATGAAGCGTGGCTGTTCAAGAACAAGCGTGCAGCGGACCTGGTGCGGCAGGGACTTGAAGACGCCCGGCAGGGGCGCCTGGTCAAAACCAAGGAGGACTTCTCGAAGTATCTTGACGGGGACGAGTGATGTTCGCAGTCGTATTCGCCCAGCGCGCGCAAAAGGAATTGGAGCGCCTGGAACACGCTCCGCAGCACAGCAACCTCGTGAAGCAACTCAAGAAGACGCTGGGGTTTCTGCAGACGAATCCCCGGCACCCGTCACTCCAAACCCACGTGTTTCATTCGCTGGAGCATCCCTACCGCCCTAAAGAGAAAGTCTTTGAAGCCTACGTCCAGCAACACACGCCCGCCGCCTACCGGCTCTTCTGGTGCTACGGACCGAAGAAGGACCAGATCACAGTCATCGCCATTACCCCACACCCCTAATTGTCCAGCAATAGAAACGTCCCCATTTTTATGCTATGCTTGCTGTTGAGGTGCCATGATGACTATTTCCCAGACAGCCACGGTTGAGGTGTTCCTCAAGGCCTTCCGCGGGCTCACGAAATCGCAGCGCCAGATTTTCCTGGAAGAGCTGCTGCGCGAGAAGGCTTATCGCGAAAACCTCTTGGATCTTGCCATCGTTGAGGCGCGCCGCCATGAACCCGGACGGCCGCTTCGCCACTATCTCGCTGAGCGGACCAGTCGCCGTTCCCGGTGAGTTACCACGTCTTCCTCAAGCGCTCCGCCGAGAAGGAACTTAACGCGCTTCGCGGCTCGCTGTTCGCTCGTGTCAAAGAGAAGCTCGTGGCTCTCGAGGACACCCCGCGTCCCTTCGGCGTCCAGAAGCTGCACGGTCAGGAAGCCTATCGCGTCCGTGTTGGAGATTATCGTATTCTCTACCTGATCGACGACTCGGCGAAACGGATCGACATTATCTCCGTCGACCACCGCCGAGAAGCCCACCGCTAACAACATGGGAACGTTTCTATTGTGCTCAATAGAAACGTCCCCATTGTTACGAGCGCTTGAGGAATCGGCGCACCTCATTGTGTGATCCGAGGAGCGCGAGGGCCAGGACGGACCCTTCTTCGACATACACGCCGCGCAGCGCAAGGCCCACGCGAAATTCGTACACCCCAGGGCCAAGCTTCTTCACCCCCAACCCGACAGGCGCGTGACCGGTGTCGAGATGCTGCTGAAGCAGCATCAGCGCTTTCTTCACCCGTTCGCGCTCAGCGGATGGCAGGCGGTCATAGGCGCGCTGGAAGCTCGCCTTGAGCACGAGCTGCCGCGCCATTTACCGGCGGGGCTTGCGATCCAACGCCGCGATCAACTCCTCCATCGAGGAGAAGGACTGATTCCCTGGTTCGCGTTTGAGCGTGTTGGCTTTGAAGCGCTCCAGCACCTCCGGCGGGATTTTCTCCTCAAATTCCACAGGCTTCAAAATGAAGTATCCGCCGGCGTATTCAATATCAAAGAAGACATCGCGTGCGCTCAAGCCGGCCTTCTGGATGAGCTTCTTCGGAATCGCCACCTGATTGCGCCCAGAACGTCTCACGATCATCTCTGCTCACCTCCGCAAACAAGTATAGCGTATTTTTTTACTATACAAAATAAAAAAATACAGCCTCAACTTAAGTGAATCTTCCGTCCCACGAGGGGTGCGGGACTCGGCGCGCGGTGATGGACTAACGCGGAGAACGAGCGCGAATCAGACGGCGGGCTCGGAGGACGCGCTGGGCAACCGTGAGGTGGGTGAGGATGGCCAAGAGGAGGAGAGCCCACCAGAAGAGATCCCGCCCCAGCGGCCGCCAGGGTACGAGGGCGCTCGCGGCAAGGCCCAGGAGGAAGAGGGTGCTGCGCTCCGCCCGTTCCATGAGATCAGGCCATTCGAGGTTCGACACGGGAACCTCCATAGCAGCTCGCGCCTTGGCGTAGCTGACCAGGAGCGCTCCGGCCAGGGTGATGAGCGACAGGGTCCAATAGCCGGTTACGGCGGCTGCCGCGAGCACGACCATCGCCTCCACGTAGCGGTCGCAGATGGCATCGAGGTACGCGCCGAATTTCGTGACGCGGCCGCTCGCCCGCGCGACCGCCCCATCGAGGCCGTCCAGAGCGCTCACGAACGCCATGATGAGGCAGAAGGGCAGGACAGCCTTTGTCTGCACGAACCAGAGGCAGGCCGCGAAGGTCAGCAGGGGCCCGGCGAGCGTCATCGCGGACGGAGACACGCCGGTGCGGGCAATCGCAGCGGCCAGCGGCGCCAAGAGGCGGTTGAGGAGAGATTTGTAGCGGGTGGTGAGCACGCTCACTGCCCCGGAGACGTCGCCGGGGAGATATCCGTCACTTTCACCTGGAAAGTGAGCGCCTTGCCGGCCAGCGGATGGTTCAAGTCCAGCACGACGCTGTCGCCCTTGATCTCGTTGATCTTGGCGCGGAAGCTCTTCCCGTCCGGGTTGACCCCGCGCAGGCTCATCCCGACGGTCGGCGTCACATCGTTGGGCAGCTGGTCCTTTGGCACCTCCACGAACGCCGCCGGGTCAACCTCCCCGTAGCCATCCGCCGGGCTGATGGCCACGTCCTTCGCGTCCCCCACATGGAGACCAATGAGCTCGCGCTCCAGGCCCGGGATCAGCTGGCCTTTCCCGTGGACGTAGTGGAAGGGGCCGCGGTCTTTGGTGGAATCGACGACGCTTCCGTCGACCGTCAAGGTGTATTCGAGCCCCACATCCATGTTGTCCTGGACGGTCGCCGCCATTGGGGTCTCCTGTGCCGGACTGGCAGGTAGGCCG
>CAZPNG010000325.1:0-4514 GCA_964587845.1 uncultured bacterium
GGACCCGAAGCGGGACATCGTGATTACCGAGGGCCCCGTGGACGAGTTGGACATCTCGGCGTCCAATCATCTCTATGGTTCCAAAATGGGCATCGACGCGACGCGCAAGGGCTCTGATGAGGGGATGAACCGCCCGTGGCCGGATGAGATGATCATGTCCCCCGACGTCAAAGAGCGCGTGAGCGCGCGGTGGAGCGAGTATGGTTTCGAAAATTAGCCACTTCACTGAGCTCGTCAAGATCGAGCATTCCCTCTTTGCCCTGCCGTTCGGCTACCTCGGGCTTTTTGCGGCGTCGGCCGCGCGCCAAGAGCCCGGCTGGCCCGATGCGCGCACCCTGCTGTGGGTGACGCTCGCGATGGTGGGCATTCGCACGGTGGGAATGTGCGCCAACCGGCTGGTGGACCGCGACATCGACCGCGCCAATCCCCGGACCGCCTGCCGGGAGGCGGCCATCGCCGCGCTGTCGGTCCCCGTGGTGCTGGCCGCGAGCGCCGCCTTTTTGGGCCTTTACTTCTACAGCGCTTCGAGGTTGAACCGTCTGTGCTTCGCCCTGTCACCCGTGCCGGTGGCGCTGGTTTCGCTCTATCCGTACCTCAAGAGATGGACGTGGCTGGCGCACTTTGTTTTAGGTATCATATTGGCTTGTGCGCCGATAGGCGGGTGGATCGCCTCAAGCGGCGCGTTCGACGGTAGAGTCTTGTGGCTGGCCGCGGCCGTGGCCCTGTGGGTGAGCGGATTCGACGTGCTCTATGCCCTGCAGGATGTCACATTTGACCGGCAAGCCGGGCTTTTTTCCATCCCGCGCCAGTTCGGCGAGCGGGGGGCTCTTGCTTGGACACGGGGGCTGCACATCAGTATGATGGCGGCCCTGGCTGCGTTCCTGGCCTCGGTGCGAGCCACTGCGTTTAGTTTCCTGGCGCTGGCGCTCGTGGCGGTCCTGCTGGCGCGGCAGCACGGGCTTGTGGAACGCTACGGTTTGGCGCGATTGAATGAAGCCTTCTTCACACTGAACGCCGGAGTGGGATGGATCCTGCTGGCCGGCGCTCTCGCGGACAGGTGGTTATGACGTCAAAACCCCCGTTTGTCGTGTCGATCACCGGATCCAGCGGTTCCGTCTACGGCCTGCGGCTCGTGCAGGTATTGGTCGAAGCCGGGGAGCCGGTGATTTATCTCCTGACCGATCCGGCGCGCAAGGTGTTGTTTGAGGAGCTGGGCATCGAAACAGAGGGACTCGAGGGCGAGGCGCTGAGCCGCAAGCTTTTCTCTTCCCAAGTGGCCGAGCGGGTGGAGACCTTCAGCGCGGATGACTTCGCGGCCCCCGTGTCGAGCGGCTCCTATCGCACTCGGGCTCTCATCGTTTGCCCCGCGAGCATGGCCACGGTGGGCCGTTTCGCAGCGGGGCTGACCTCAAATCTGATCGACCGCGCCTTTGACGTCGCGCTCAAGGAGCGCCGCCCCATTGTGGTGGTGCCGCGCGAGACGCCCTTGAGCGCCATTCACCTGGAGAACCTTTTGAAGCTCGCCCGCCTGGGCGTGACCGTGCTGCCAGCCTCCCCGGCTTTTTATCACAATCCCGGCCGCGTGTCGGAGCTTCTCGACTTCATTTGCGGAAAGATTTTGGATGTTTTGGGCGTGGAGCACCAGTTGTTCGCGCGCTGGCGCTCCGGCCCGGCGGGCGCCCGCGCCCCCCAGGCCGTGACATGAAGAAGCGGCTTCGCATCGGAAACATCGGGTATCTCAACGCCTTGCCTTTCTTCCACGGCCTTGAGCGGAAGCTCTCCGAACTCCTCAAGGGTGAAAACATCTCACTGGAGTGGGTGACCGGGCACCCCACTGCCGTCAACCAGCAGTTTGCGGCAGGCAAAATCGACTGCGGGCTGATCTCCTCCCTTGCGGCCGCTGATCCCAGCAATCCCTGCTACGTGGCCCCGGGCCTGGCCATCGGCAGCCGCCTGGCGTCGCGCAGCGTCCTGCTGTGGAGCCGCCTGCCGCTCGGAGAGCTGGACGGCAAGGAGATCGCGGTGACTCGCTCGAGCTTGAGCTCCCGGGCTCTCCTTCAGATTCTTCTGCGCCGGCGGTATCATTTCAAAAACAAGTTCACTCCGGTCTCGGGAGACGCGGCGGCCCTGGCAGCCTCGGGCGCCCCCGCATTTCTCGTGATCGGCGATGAAGCGCTCTTCTTCGAGCCGGCCGGCAAGTGGAACCGCTATGACCTGGCCAAGCTCTGGTGGGAATGGCAGGGCGTTCCGTTTTGCTTTGCCGTCTGGGCGTTTCACGAGCGCCTGGTCGAGGAAGAGCCCGAGACGGCGGCGGCCGTGCAGCGCGCTCTTCGGCTGACCCTCAGCCGCAACCTCAAGCGGCTGCCGCAGGTGCTGGCGCAAAGCGGGCGCCTGGCGCCTCTCGAGCCGCGCTTTGCCGTGGCCGCGCAGTATTTGGGAGAACTCATTTACCGCATGGACCACCCGTTGCGCGAGGGCTTGTTCCGCTTTTTTGCGCTCGCCGAGCAGGAGGGCTTGCTGCCCGCGCTCGGAACTCTCAACTTTCTCGCCAAAGAGGAAGCCTTCGAGCGCGACCGATTGAAAGCCGGGAGGAAGAAATGAGGGCATCGCCCGAGAATGCCGTGTTGGAGAAGCGCTTGCAGGGCGAGCGGCTTTCGCTCGAGGAGGGCCTGGCGCTTTACGACGCGGACCTTTTCGAGCTCGCGCGCGCTGCCACCGAGGTCCGCGACCGTCTCCACAACCGCACGAACGTCATCACCTACGTGGTGGACCGCAACGTGTCCTATACCAACGCCTGCATCGCGGACTGCGACTTCTGCGCCTTCTACGTGACCCCTACCGACACCGAGCGGCAGTACACGCTTTCCATCGAGCACATTGTGAAGAAGGTCGAGGAACTGGTGGCGATCGGCGGCACCCAGGTCTTGCTGCAGGGCGGCTTGAATCCGCGCCTCGGCCTGGAGTTTTACGTCGACATGGTGAGCGCCATCCGCAAGGCGTTTCCCGATGTGACCATCCATTCGTTTTCTCCCACCGAGATCGACTACCTCACGCGCCGCGACAAGTTGTCGGCCGAGGAGGTGTTTTTGGCGCTCAAGGCCGCGGGCTTGAGCTCGATGCCGGGCGGGGGCGGGGAGATCCTGGTCGACCGCGTGCGCAACATCCTCTCGCCCAAGAAGGTGTCGGCGGACCGGTGGCTCGAAGTCATGGAGGCCGCGCACCGGGTGGGGTTCAAGACCACGGCTACCATGGTGATCGGCCACGTGGAGACCAAGGAAGAGCGCATCCTGCACCTGTTGCGCCTGCGCGAGCTTCAGGACCGCACGGGCGGCATTCGTGCATTCATCATGTGGACGATGTCCACCCAGGACACGCGCATCTCCCACATCCGCATGGCGGGCGGGGAAGAGTACTTGCGCACGCTTGCGGTTTCACGGCTGGTTCTGGACAACGTGCCGCACTTTCAGGCCGGGTGGGTCACCGAAGGGCACAAGATGGCGCAACTGGCCCTTGCGTTCGGGTGTAACGACCTGGGCGGGATCCTCATGGAAGAGGAAGTGGTGAGCGCCACGGGGATCAGTTACAAGACCACGGAGGCCGACCTCGTGCGCTTGATCCGGGGGGCCGGGTACGTTCCCGCCAAGCGCAACACTGCCTACGACATCCTCAGTGTGCGGAACTGATCGCATGACCCTGGGCGCGCGCCCGGCCGAAGCCGAACCCATCGACGTATCTTCTCCCGACCCCAAGGCCATCGAGGACTTGTTCAGCTCGATTGCGCCGCGCTACGACCTCCTCAACACGCTCTTGTCCTTCTCAATTGACGGCGCCTGGCGCTCCAAGACCGTGCGCCTCGCCCTGAAACGATTTCTGGGCTCCGAGCGCACGCGCCGCGCGCGGCTGCTGGACCTGGGGACCGGCACGGGGAAACTGCTCGCCGCGTTTTGGCGCACCGGCCGCTTGGAGTCAGCCGTCGGCCTGGACCTGTCGGGGCCGATGCTCGAGCGCGCGGTGCAATCGGCGCCCGCCGCAGAGTGGGTGCGGGCCAACTCGCTCGCCCTTCCGTTTCGCGACGGCTCCTTCGACGTGGTGAGCTCGGCCTTTGCGCTGCGCAGCCTGCCGGACCTTCCGAGGTTTTTTGCCGAATGCTTTCGGGTCCTGGCGCCCGGCGGATGCGTTGCGCTCCTTGAGCTCACGCGCCCGCGAAGCTGGTGGATGCGGCTGGCTTATGTTCCGTATCTGAAGTTTTACCTGCCCATCCTGGGGCGCCTGGTGTCCCGCCATCCGAATGCGTACCGCTTCCTCTCGCAGTCCATCCTCGCGTTCCAGAGTCCTGAATCTCTGCGCAGGGGGCTCGGCGAGGCCGGGTTCGGGGAGGTGGAAGTTTTTTCTCTGACCGGGGGCGCGGCGACGCTCCTGCTGGGCACGCGCAAGCTTCCGTGAACCGAGCGCTCCGGACTTTTCTCGCCCTCACAGCCGTCCTGGCGGCAGCTGCACTGAGCGCGCCCCTCGCC
>CAZPNG010000326.1:0-5666 GCA_964587845.1 uncultured bacterium
CATCGAACTTTTCCGCCGCATGTTACCACGCGGCTCGAAAATTTCTGTTTCCGGTGACTGGGCTGTGCAGGGCGCCTTCCCAGAGTCTTTGGGGCTCGCACTGCAGGGCACAACTCTCAAACCGTCAGGCCTGGCGTCCGATCTTCTCGCTCACGTGAGGGATCACTGGACAAGCCAAGGGCCGGCGCACGGCTACGATCCCCTGATCATTCAGTTCGAGGAAACTCCCGGCCCGCCCACGACGATGAATTACAGCGGTCAGTTCTGGCGCCGGCCGCCACGTAACATGCTGGACCCCCAGGAACTTCAGGATGCTGCGATATCTGTCGACTACGCTGGCCTGTTGCATGGGATGGAAGTCGTGGTGCACGGACCTGTAGAGTTACCTGACTCAATTGAGCTGAAAATTCAGGGCAGTGCGTCCCAAGCTGCCATGCTCGAGCGTTTGCGCCAAGACATTCGCCTTTTACTTCCCGAGGGCTACCAGACTGAGACGCTGAGCCATCGCCAAGTCCGCAGCCGCCGCCGCAGCGTCACCGAATGGACCGCGAAGATCATCCGCCGCGCGCCGGCGGCTGTAAATGACGCCGCGCAGACGCTCGCGGAACCCTGGCTCGCGTGGATTCGAGACAATCTTACGCCCGGCTCGCAATTTTTAAGGGAATTAGAACTGGGCTCGCAACTGCTGCGAATCTCGTGCTTTGCGGAGACCTTGTTCCTTGGGGGAGACCTGCGGCACCAGCAAGTTATCGGACTGTACCTACCGGGTGTCATTCTAGCTCAAGAGGCTACGAGAGACGCGCTGGCCCTGGTGGTGCAAGCCTTGGAGGATGCCTTCAAGCAAAACGATCTCGAGGATCGTTTTGGGGACGTGGATTACATTCTCCGGGAAGCCTCCCGTTCCCTTGACGCGGTCGAGCATGAGCAGGTCTCCGAGCGGCTGCAATGGCTCCCGCATCCGGCAAGGGCGTTGGTCTACGAAGTGCTGGGGCTGTCCGATCACCTCATCCATCGCCCCGACCATGACTCGCGGGAGGGAGGCGTCGACCATCTCGTGCTGCAGCGGCAGCTCACCCGGCTGACTCGTATTCTGCTGCGCCCCGAAGGACACGGGTTTGAGGAATTCGTCCGAGTGCTTCCATCCTGGTCTCATGAGGTCCCCACGTGGAGGATTCTTGCTTTGCGCGCGGTTGCGGGAGCATTGAACCCCCATCTCTATCCGGGATGGATGGAGAAGTTCCGGAATGATTTTCTCCGCGGCTTTGCCGATGGCCCGCAGCCATTGATCGATCTCTTGCGAGAGATTCAATCGATGGACTGGGCACGGTTCGGGATCGGACACCCGGCGGATCCCGAGCACCGATCGTTCATTTACGAAGATTCCACGCCTGAACTGCCGGTGCAAAGTCATTTGATCGAGCGCTTTGTCAAAATGTTCGACGGCAAGTCCGCCAGTCCCACGCGGGTCGAGCATTTCAACAAAGCGCTCGATCAGATGATTCAGGAGCTCGAAGCGATGCGCCACGCGGCGAGCCGATCGCAAGAAATTCCGCGGGAGAGCATGCCGCCCACGGTCCAGGCGAGAATCGAGCGGGTGGAGCGCTCGATCCAGGGAGTGTCCGGGCGCGACTTCACGATTCGCTTCCGCGACTTCACCTTCGTTGAAGGCGTGGAGCCGGAGGGCCCGATGGGAGAGGAGCTTGCGGGGATACCGGAGTCGGACCGTGACCGGGCTTTGAGCAGCCGCGCGCTTTTCATCCTGCAGCTCCTCGAGATGTCCAACTATTTCCTGGATGAGTTTGAGCGTCAAAGAGAGCGCCATGGGGACATGAAGATTCCGCTTCCGCTCGATGGGGTGAGTGCCGACGATCTTCACCAAGTGGCCATGCGGGGCCACGAGGTAGACCCCGCAGTGTATTACGGTGACACTTTCGTTCCGTTCACAGGATTGATGTTTTACTTTGACGACCGGGCCGCCGAGAGCGAGTACAGAATTGTAGAGGATGTGGCGGGAGAGCCGAGCGTTCGCATCGTTCCTCGCGACGCCTCCATCTGGCCGATGCCGAACGGCGAGCTTGCCATCAACATGGCCCACATCAATCCGGGAGTTACGCTCCTGCGCATCCTGGCTGCGATGCGCCGTAGAGACGCGCATGAGCGGGAGGCCGCCGCCCGCGCCTCCGTTCCCGTGCGGCTGGATGAGCGAGCACTCAACCGGCACCTCCAGGCCTCGGGAATTGAGGCGGCTCAAGTGGAAGTCAGGCGCATCCCGAGCTACGTGACTCGCTCCCTGTCGGATCCCGAGAGCGTCCATGTGACCGCGCGCGCGCCGCGTGACCAGATATGGGAAAGCTGGGCCCGTCTTGATGCGTTGGGCCGCTCGGTCAGTGCAGAATTTACCGACTACGCGGCTCGTATCGTCGGGCCGTTTGCGTTGGATATGGAGGGCCGCGAAGACGAGCCCCTGGTGGCGACGCTGGTGCTTGTCAAGAAAACGCATCTCTTCGAAGGGACTCCGTCTCCCGAGAGAATGGAGGCTGAGCTGGAAGCCCTTTTGGTGAAAGGCCTTGGCTTTGTGACGAAATATGGATTGGGTCTCGCCACCCACGCCATGGCGGAATCTGATCAGGAGGTTCAACAGACGCTCACCCTTGTGAGGCCCGGCCGCGTGCAGCCGGAGGCGGGTGTCACGAAGGACCTTTACACGGTAGCGGCCGAATTGACGGCACGGGGCGTGGAGGGACTCCCGTCCTTCACAACGGCAAACTTAGGGAAAAGTTACGGCTATGCGCTGGTCATGCTTCAGCCGAAGGGTTCTCAAAGGGTCCTCTCGCTATCAAACCCCGCGGCGATCGTGCCGTTTACGAATATGGTTCGCAATTCTCTGGAGTTCCCGCAAGGCGAAGAGCCCGGCCGGCTTCACGGAACCGTCTTGCGCCTGACCGTGGAGACTCAAGGCGGCTTTCCCGATCCGGTCGGCATCCGCGTGGTCGGCGAAACAGAGCTTGGTTCTGATGCCCTGTCGGATGATCAAAGGATCTCGCTTCGATTTGGCGGCCTTCTCTTCGCCCGAACCTTCGGCTACGGGCCCGTTCTGATGCGCGATGAGTTGACGCCGGCGGGCCGGCGAGTCTTCACGATGCAGCTCTGGAAAAAGCCGGCGCAACGCAGTATGCCGGCGCGTGTCGGCAGGTGGCTTACGGAACAGGATTTCCTTCAGACTGCGGCGGCGCACTGGATCAGGCGCCGCCTGAGCTCCGAGGTCAAGGTTGCTCTGAATATTTCGGCCCCCACTGTCAGCGGCCATGCCGTTCGCGTGGACATCGTGGCTTCAGGCATCACAGCGCACGCCGAAACTCGGTGGCTTGAGCGCCTCGATGCAATCACGAAAGCGGTCGGATTGAGGCGATTGGGCGAGCCCGTGGCTGTCGAGGGCCAGGACGCAGCACAGCTCACCCTCGAAGGTTCCGCCGGACGGCTTCTGCACTGGGCAGATGCGAAAGATTTGGCGGACATCGGCGTACTCCTTAAGAGTCATAGCACGTCGATTCTTCAGCAGGACCTTCAAAGGGCTCGCTTGCCTTTTCATTTGGCGACCGGCATGGCCGAGTTTGACTTGCGCGGTGGCGAAGCGCCGACCCTGCGCTTCAAACTCTGGTTCCGCAGGAATTATAGCAGCACCAATAAGCAGCGCCTGCACGTTGTCCGGCAGGCCTTGACCGCCGCAGGAATTACGATGTCAGACCCTCAGCAAAGTGAGGGGGGTCATACGTGGGTCGTAGCGCAAGCGCCCGTCGATGTCTTTTTCGATTATCTCCACGCCCACCCCAAGCGCCGCGCGCCCGCGGCGGTGAAAACCGTGCAGGCCCTCAATGGGACAACCGTGGACTTAGACGTCCTCGAGCGGGAGCTGACGGCTTTGGCTCAGAATCCCTCGCTTGTGCAGCATCCGCATGTCGCGGCGTCGCATCCATTCACAGTTGATGAGGTCCGGCGCCTCATCAGCGAAATTGAGGCAGGCGCCTTTAGATTGAACGGCGAGCGGCTTCCCTTGCTCAATCGCGCGGGCACATCCTGGACCTTCGTCGATTCCTTTGACGTGATGAAGTACTTCGACGAGGGTGTCACGGCAGCTGATCTGGATGGACGCATCATCGGCCTTGCGGACCGCAACATCGTCCACCGCTACGGGCTCTATCATCCCGCGGCAAAGGTGATGGTTGCAATGGCAAGCCCTGGCTACGAGGTTGAGGACACTCCGATTCTCTTGCAGGTCCGGCCCGGCAGGCTTCAGGCGACGTTTTTGGGCGGGCATTCTGTATTTTCTGGCGATCTGCCTGACGGGGGCATCCCTTCAGACCAGCTACCTCAAGAGACCGTTCGAAGAGAGCTGGGGGAGGAAGGATTCGGCAATGCCGCCTGGCAGCCGCAGGGCGCCTTCGCATGGTTTGGGCGATCAGATTTCTTCGCGAATTGGGGCTCCACGGTCGAAAACGAAGCACGTTCCTACTTTGCGTATCGCCCGAGCGAGGGAGAATTGATGACCCTCCTGGCACGTGTCGCCATGCAGGGCGAGATAAAAGCACAGCTGACCTACGATGAATTCGTGGCTCGTGCGAAGGACTGGGAAACCTGGGGACTGTATTTCGTGACATGGAAGGACTTCCAGCGCGCCTTGCGGGGCGAGGAAGTTTTCCTGACGGATCAGTTTAAAGACGGCGAGCGCAAGCTTCCTCTAAAGATTTCAGAGTTCTTGGAGGGGCCGGGGGTAGAGGAAAAACTCGCGTGGATCAGGCCCGTGAAGGACATTCCCAAGGTCTTGGCGGCGATGAAGCTTCTCGCGCCCCATGAAGCGGAGCAGCCCAAGACCAGTCGCCCCTGGCAGCTTCGCGATGTCCTCATTGGATCTGCGGTTGTGATCGCCGGCAGCACCGCTTTCTGGGGCTTATTCTTCCTATTGGGGCAGCTCGGATTTACTCTCGCCTCCGGCCTTGCCGTGACCACGCTGGTCTTGGGCTCCGCCATGGGAGCCGTGGCGGCCCTCGGGCTTATCTTGCCGCGCACGGGCGCCAAGTATCTTCGCCCTGCCGAAGCTGCCCTGATGGCCGGATTGAGCGGACTCCTGGTTATCCTTGGCCTCGTCTTTAGTTTTAAGTTGGAAGAGATTCGCACCGTGAAGCTCCCGGCCTTTGCGGCATCTCAACAGTGGCCTATCTCAAGCGGGCTGGACGTAATCTCCGAGAAAATTTCTGAAATCCGTCGAACGAAGGGAAAGATTGTGTCTCATCTGGAAGCTCATCCGCTCGACGTCCCGCCGGCACAACGGGAGCGCTTCGACGACATTCTTGCCTTCTTTGACACTGCTGCGAGTCGGCTGGAGGCCTACCACCCGAAGGCGGTCGAACGCGCCGGGGAGTTCGAGGCGCGCTTTCAAGAACTCCAAGAGCGCGCCACGACGGAGCGCGAGTGGTTGGAATTTATCGCGGCGTATAGCGCATTCCGACAGTGGGTTTACGACCTCGATCGCGCTGTGACGGCCGTGGGGATCGAGTACGGAGTTCCGGAGATCAAGCTGATCCCTTCGCCATTGGCATTTCCGGACAAAGACAGGATGGCGGAGAGACTCGAGAAGCTCGAGCATCCGCCCATGCCCGAGGTCCCGGCGC
>CAZPNG010000327.1:0-7555 GCA_964587845.1 uncultured bacterium
GCCATCCCCTGGCACTTAGAGCACCTACCAAAACCACCCCATCGGCCGCGACGCGAGATATTTTGGCACGAGACGAGGAACGTGGAGGACGGCGTATCCTCTGCGATACGCCGACGACGAGTGACGATGTACCGTGCCAAAATATCTCGCGTCCCTTCGGGTTGCGGCGGGTATGGGCCATCTGGGGCGTCCGAGCTCCTCGACATATCCCAGAGGATATGTCCTCGTCGCTCGTCCTTGCAGCTGGCCCATACACGCTCGCAACGCGGCCATGTGGTGGTTTTGTTAGGTGCTCTTAGGCCTCAAAAGTGTCCAGGACACTTTTGAGGCGCAGCCGCCGAACCCTGGCGGCGCCTTTAGGATTTGCACGCCCAGCCGATAGATAAGACTGACCTGGAGGAGACGAACAAGCATGTTCCAAATGCACGGACTGACCCCCTTTGAGCAAGCCGTTCCCTGGGCCGTCATCGCGGTCGCCCTTCTCAGCTTGCTCTACGCCTGGTGGCTGAGGGCGAGGGTGCTGCGCAAGGACAAGGGCACACCCAAGATGCAGGAGGTGTGGAATGCGATCCGCATCGGCGCGGACACCTACCTGGACCGGCAACTCAAGAGCATTCTGCCCCTGATCGGGATCTTGGCCATCGGGCTTTTTTTCAGCGTCTACATTGTCCCGCCGAGCGCGGAGGCCTCCGAGCTTTTCGGCGCTCAGGCGCAACTCATTATCGCGATCGGCCGCACCATCGCCTTCATCGTGGGCGCGAGCTTCAGCCTGATCGTGGGCCAGTTCGGGATGCGCATGGCGGTCGATGCGAACGTGCGCGTGGCGTCTGCTTCCCGGCGCAGCCTGACCGAGTCTCTGTCCATTGCGTACTACGCCGGCACCGTCACAGGCATGCTGACCGACGGCCTAGGCCTGCTGGGTGGCACGGTGATCTTCATTCTCTTCGGCAAGGCGGCCCCCGATGCGCTCCTGGGGTTCGGCTTCGGCGGCACGCTGCTCGCGCTCTTCATGCGGGTGGGCGGCGGCATTTTCACCAAGGCCGCGGACGTGGGCGCGGACCTGGTCGGCAAGGTCGAGAAGGACATCCCCGAGGATGACCCCCGCAACGCGGCGGTCGTGGCGGATCTCGTGGGGGACAACGTGGGCGACTGCGCGGGAATGGCGGCCGACATTTTCGAGTCCTATGAGGTCACGATCGTGTCGGCCCTGATTCTGGGCCTCGCCGTCATGGCGGTCGATCCCGCCCACAGTCTCAAGTGGATCATGTACCCGCTCATCATTCGCGCGATCGGGGTGATCTCCTCCATTCTCGGCACCTTCACGGTGCCTATCTGGGAGCACTTCCCGATCAAGTGGTTGCGCGCGCACGACGCCGAGGAAGCGATGTTCCGCTCCTACGAAGTCTCGAGCGTGAACACCTGTGTCCTGGCTTTTCTGTTTGGGATTTACTATGCGCACGACTGGCGCCTGGCGGCCCTCACCACGATCGGCGTGGGCCTGGCCGTGGCGTTTAACCCGCTCACCGCGTATTTTACGGCCACGCGCCACTCGCCGGTGCGGGAGATCGTGAAGTCCACCCGCACGGGCCCGGCCACCACCATTCTCTCGGGGCTGTCCATCGGCATGGAGTCCTCCGTGTGGGCCCTGGTGACGGTCGTCGTGTCGTTCATCTGCGCGCTCTTGCTGTACCGCGCCGACGGTACGGTGTACGTCCTCTATGCGGTGGCCATGATCGGCATCGGCATGTTGAGCCACACGGGCAACAATGTGGCCATGGATTCCTTCGGGCCCATCAGCGACAACGCGAACGGCATCGGCGAGATGGCCTGGCATGGGATGCACGATGCGGAGACCAAGAAGGCCCGGCAGATCATGGCCGACCTCGACGCCGTGGGCAACACCATGAAGGCCATCACCAAGGGCGTGGCCATCGCCTCGGCCGTCATCGCGGCCGTCTCGCTCTTTGCCTCGTTCATCACCGACGTCGGCAAGGTGCAGGCGCAGTTGGGCTTTCCGCTCATGGAGTCGATCCGCGTGTCCGACACGCGCGTGTTCATCGGCTTGCTGCTGGGCGCGGCGCTGCCGTGGCTCTTCAGCGCGCTGTGCTTGCGCTCGGTGACCCGCGCGGCCAGCCTCATCGTGGAGGAGGTCAGGCGGCAGTTTCGCATTCCCGGGCTGATGGAGGGCCGCGTGCCCCCCGACTACAGCAAGGCGGTCGGAATCTCCACGGTGGCCGCGCAGAAGGAACTCATTCCGCTCAGCGCGATCGCGGTGCTCACGCCCATCATCGTGGGCCTGGTCCTGCAGGTGGAAGCGCTCGGCGGGTTCCTGGCCGGCATCATTGTCTCGGGGCAGCTTCTGGCCGTGTTCATGGCCAACGCGGGCGGTGCCTGGGACAACGCGAAGAAGTCGGTGGAGGATGAGCCGCGCGACCTCGGGGCCAACACGGGCAAGGGGAGCGAGCGGCACAAGGCGGCGGTCGTGGGCGATACGGTGGGCGATCCCCTGAAGGACACGGCCGGCCCGGCGCTCAACCCCATGATCAAGGTGGTGAACCTGGTGAGCCTGCTTCTGGCGCCCGTGATCGTTCAGTACGCTAGCACCCTGTCGTGGGGCGTGGCCTCGGTGGCGGGGCTTCTCACGGCCGTCTTAGTCTGGGCCATCTGGCAGAGCAAGCGCGAAGTGCCTGCGCCCGCCGAAACCTCCCGCGAGCCCGCAACCGCCGGCCGCTAGGGCGCGTTTTCTTAGATGGGCTTCCTGCTCAAATCAATCTTCTCGGGACTCGTGGTGGCTTTTGCAGCGGGGCTGGCAGGCCGCAAGCCGGTGCTGGCCGGCTTCGTGACTGCATTGCCGATCATGTCCATGCTCGCCATCCTCTTCTCCTATCTCGAGTATCGCGACATGAACAAGATCAACCAGTTTGCAGTCGCCATCCTCGTGGGCGTGCCGCTGTCACTTTCATTCTTCCTGCCGTTCGCCCTGAACCGCTGGCTGAGATGGGGCTTTCCTGCCACCTACCTTGCGGCGCTCGGCTGCCTCGCCGCCGCCTATCTGCTTCATGGGCTGATCTTGAAGGCAGGCGCGCGCTAGGCGACGGTCACGAGAGCGCGCATCAGCACGCCCAGCAGGTACGCGAGCGCCGCCGCGCACCCCCCCACAAAAAGGGTTTCGAATCCCGACAGGTACCAGGACTGCCCCACGAACGGCGCCTTAGCTGTGCCCACAATAAAGAAGGCGGCGCCGGTCATGAGCCCGCTCACGAGGAAGGCGTCGAATGACAAAGCGGGAAACAGCCATTGAGCCAGGAAGGCGAGAAGCGGGCAGAGCCCCACGATCACGAACGCGGCGAACGTGGAGAGCGCAGCTTTCCTCGGCGAGCGTCCCGGAGCCGGCATACCCAGCTCCTCCTTGAGCATCGTCTCGACCCAGTGCCGGCGGTTGGAGGTGATGGTTTTCACCACGCGCTCCAAGTCCTCGCCCTTGAAGCCCTTGGCCGCGAAGATCTGGCGGATTTCCTCGCGCTCGCCCTCCGGAAACACCTCGATGTGCATTTCCTCCATTCTCTGGGCCTTCTCGCGCAGCTGCTGGTCCGCGCGGGTGCCCAGGAAATTCCCCACCGCCATGCTGAAGCCGTCGGCGATCAGGTTGGCGACGCCGAGGATCAGGACGACCTCCATCGAAAGGCTCGCGCCGGCCACGCCGCAGACCACGGCAAAGGTCGTGACGGCGCCGTCGATCGCGCCGTAGACGAAGTCGCGCAGGTAACTGTGCTCGGGGCCGAAGAGGAGCCGCTTGCGGATGGCCTCGGGGGTGTGGGTGGCCTTGATCTCGGCCACCGGGTCTGTGGGTTTCTTGGCGTCCTTCATAACGTCTTGGCCCGTCAGGGGTTGCCCGGATTATACACCAAAGCGGCCGCTCGCGCGGCGGGCGTTTGTGACGGGCGTCACAGAAAGGCCCGTGCAGCCGGTATAGATTTGTGGTAGAAGGAAGGGGGGTCCGCCATGAAAGACACTGGAAGGTTTTGTCCGGCTCAGTGGTTTTCGGGGTTCTTCGGCCTGGCTGCGATCGCGCATCTCGTGCGGCTCGCGTTCGGGGTGCCGATACAGATCGGCACCGTGTCGGTTCCGATGGCTGCGAGCGTCTGGGTGGCAGTCATCGCCGGCGCCCTGTCGGTCGGGCTGCTCGCCGCCGCCATCAGGAGGCCCTGCTCGGAGGATCGAACATGAAATCAGCTGGGGCGAGAGAAGTGCGCCCGTCCAAAGGGGTGGAATTCCAATGTTTCGCTCCGGATGCGGCGCGTGTATCGCTCGCCGGTGATTTCAACGCGTGGAAGCCGGACGCTCTTGCGATGCGGAAAGACCGCAACGGGCTGTGGAAAGCGTCTCTCGTGCTGGCGCCGGGCCGCTACGAGTACCGGTTTGTGGTGGACGGCGTCTGGCAGAATGATCCGCACGCTCTGATTCAAGTTCCCAATCCCTTGGGCGGCTGGAATTCGGTTGTGACGGTCGCCTAAGCGGGATCCAACCCTTCGCAAGCGGCTCGGAACCATTCTGGGCCTCCTCGCATTCGCCGCTGTGCTTGCGCCGCTCGTCTTCGGCGTTCGCCTTTGAGAGCTTTTACTGCGCTGCAGCCGGGGCAGGCACAGGGGGTTGCTGCTGCGCGGCCTCGCGGGCTTCCTTCTTGCGGAAGAGCTTCTGAAACCAGTTTTCCTTCTTGGCCGCGAACTTGGCTTCCTGGCGCGCCTGCTTGTCGCGCCACTTTTCATCGCGGCGGGTCGTTCTCTTTTCCAAGTCGGCCTGCTGCTCGTCCCATTTGGCCTGGCGCTCAGTTGTTTTTTCCTGCCACTTGGCCTGCTGGGCCTCGCGTTTCCCCTGCCCCTTGGCTTCCCGCTCGGCCATGCGCCGCTCCAAAGCGGCCTGCGCGTCAGCTGCGCTCTGCGCGGGCGGCGCCTGCTGCGTTTGCTCTTCAGCCCACCCCGGGGCGCCGGCGGCGCCGATCCCCAGAGCGAGGAGCAGATGTAAGGATTTCTTGAGCATGATGGGTCTCCTTATTTGGATTGTTGTGAATCGCCGCCCTCGAGAAAGGACAGCTTGAGTTTCTCTTTGAGACTGGAGGCCTTGGCCGCCAGATTGTCGGTCAACACCCCGGCGAGCCGGTGCGAGGTGGCCAGCGCTTCTGAGGCGCCTGCCTTGACGCTCGCCACGTCGAAGCTCGTGAGCGCGGCGATGGGCGTTGACATCATCACCCGACTGATCACGATCAGCACCATCTGGTTGGGGTCGCGGATGTTCCTGAACTCCTCGTTGAGCCCGATGGGGAACTCCAAGACCCGCGGCTCGGCCCCCCAGGAGTAATCCTTGAAGACGACCCTGTCGATGCGCAGCGCGAAGCGGTCGAGCTGGATTTCGGGGGCCTTCTTCGGCGCCTCGGGCTCGCGCGCTTTTTGCGGCGCCGAGGGTTTCTGCGTCTGGACGGCTTTGAGCTTGTTGATGTTGAGCTCGCCGGCCGCGTTTCGAATGACCGCAAACTCCCGCACGTGGAAACGCACCTCCGAGAGGTGCACCTTGCCGCGCGCGAGGTCCGTGAGGTTGTAGTCCACGAAAATCTCAGGCAGGTCGGCCATCAGGGGATCGGGGAAGCCGGACGGATTGTGCAGCCGAAGGTCGCTCACGCCCACGGTGGTTCTGCCGAGGCTCAGCTCGAGGCGCGATAGTCGCAGGGTGAGGCCCGTTGTGAGCCGCGCGGCGCTTTCGATCGCCGCCTTGGCGATCGAGTTCTTGGCGAGGAACAACACCGCAAGAGTGGCGACCAACGCTGCGATAAAAGGGAGCCAGTTGCCGTGGCGGCCCGACGCCGGCGCCCCCACCTCCGGTCTGTCGACCTTCGGGGACTTGGCGGCCGACCCGCTCTCAGCGGGTGCCCCGGCCGCCGGCGCCTCAGGACGGCGCGTCGGCATGGAGGAAGCTTGGCGTTTCAACCGTGGTTGTCACCTTAGGTCTCCTTTCTCACAGGGCCCCTACGGTCTGGATTCAGTGCCTTGTGACAGCGGCCAGGAGGGCTGTCCCAAGAAGCGCACTTCCCGCTGCGGGAAGGGGATCGCGATCGCGGCCTGCTGCAGGGCCTGGTGGATCGCCAGGTTCGCCTTGTGAAGCGTCGAGCGCAAGGACTGGGTCGGAACCCAGCAACGGTATTCGATCGTGAGGGAAGAATCTCCAAAGGCCGCAAGTCCCACTTGGGGCGCCGGATCCCGGGCTACTTCGGGGAACTGTAAGAGCGTTTCGCGAATCACGCGCACGGCCTCCTCGGGCGAGTTCTCGTAGCTCACGCCCACAACGCCCTCCACGGTGGAGTACTCCTTGGAGTTGTGAATGATTTGCCCCACGATGTCCTTGTTGGGAATCGTGATCTTGACCCCGTTGGCGCCGGCCAGGAGCGTGGCCGCGAGCGTGACCTTCTCGACCACGCCGCTCACTCCCGCCACTGCAATTGTGTCGCCGACCACGAAGGGCCGCGTGAGAATGATGCTGAGACCGGCCCCGTAGTTGGACAGCGGGCCCTGGATCGCGAAGCTCGCGCCGAAGGCCATGGCGCTGAGAGCCGCGACGAAGGGGGCGATCGAGATGCCGAACTTCCCGAGCGCGATGATGATCGCGAAGCAGAGAACCAGGGTTTTGGCGCAGCCGGCGAGAAATCCGGTCAAGGTGACGTCGAGCTTCTTTTTCTCGGCGACCGAGACGAGGAATCTCGAGATACGCTCGGCAATGAAAAACCCGACCATCAGGATAATCAGGGCGCCGAGCACCTGGAACCCGTAGCGCACCACGGCCTCAATGACCGTGTTGGCGATTTTTTCGAGAGTTGACAGGCTGTTTTCCATGTGTCCTCCTACGTGGGATCTCAAGCTCGGGGGCCGGCCTTGGCTCGCAGCCGAGGGTTCAGAAAAGGGGACGTATTGTATCACAAAAGGGCCCCGGCCCCGTTGGGGCTTGACGAACTACGCCTCGCCTTCAGATAGTGGGGGAGCGTGCCGATACTCTTTTGAGAGGTAACCCATGGCTGAGCAAGGGCATCGGCCGGCCGGTGAGGCCGAGATTCGGGTCAACGGCAAGGCCGTCAAGCTGCCGATCTATGAAGGCACCGAGGGCGAGCGCGGCGTAGACATCACCAAGCTCCTCGCCGAGACTTCCTGCATCACCTACGATCCCGCCTACTCGAGTACCGGCTCCTGCATGAGCGCCATCACGTTCATCGACGGCGATAAGGGCATCCTGCGCTACCGCGGCATTCCGATCGAGGAACTCGCCGAGCACTCGGGCTTCCTGGAAGTTTCCTACCTGCTGATCTACGGCAAGCTTCCCGCGCGCAAGGACTTGGACCAGTTCAGGGACAACGTCACGCGCCACACGATGATCCATGAAGACATGAAGCAGTTCTTTCTGGGCCTTCCGGCCACGGCGCACCCGATGTCGATCCTCTCGGCCATGGTGTGCTCGCTGTCGAGCTACTACCCCGACTGCCTGCAGAACGAACCGCAGACCGTGGACCTCAACATTT
>CAZPNG010000328.1:0-4243 GCA_964587845.1 uncultured bacterium
AAAGACAACCCATTCGCATGACCAGTCGGTAGGACGCTACCAGGATGTCTTCTTCTCAATCTCCGTGGCCAGCTATCGATCTAAACCCGGCTTGAACTCCAAAGGTCGGAGTTAACGCTCCTAAAATCTAAACGTCCGTGCCAAGCGTGAACTTTTAAAGACAACCGATTCGCATGACCAGGTTATCTTGGCTACAAGGTTATCGACTTCTCGAACTTCGGGGAAGTTTTATCACTTAAACTTTTACGCGGCCGGCCACATGCGCGGCCACTAAATCCCCCACCTCGGAGGTGGAGTAGCCCATCTTGCCCGCCGCCAGGTTCTTCACCTTCTCGCGCGTCACCCACATGACGGCCTGCTCGATGCGTTTCGCGGCACGCTCCTCGCCCAGAAACTCCAGCATCATCTGCCCCGCCGAAATGGCGGCCAAGGGATTGATGACGCCCTTGCCGGTATATTTCGGAGCCGAGCCGCCGATCGGCTCGAACATAGACGTGCCCTTGGGATTGATGTTCCCGCCCGCGGCAATGCCCATGCCGCCTTGCACCATGGCGCCGAGGTCGGTGATGATGTCGCCGAACATGTTGTCGGTCACCAGAACGTCGAACCACTCGGGATTTTTTACCATCCACATGCAGGTGGCATCCACGTGCGCGTAGTCTGTGGCGATGTCGGGATATTCCTTCGCCACCTCATGAAACACGCGCTCCCAAAGGTCGAAGGCGTACGTGAGCACATTGGTTTTCCCCACGAGCGTGAGTTTCTTGCGGCGGTTGCGCTTGCGCGTGTACTCAAATGCGTAGCGCACGCAGCGCTCCACACCGCGGCGGGTGTTGCGGCTCACCTGAATGGCCACCTCCTCCTGCGTGCCCTTGTTGCGAAACTCCCCCTCCCCGACGTAAAGGCCTTCGTTGTTTTCTCGCACCACGACAAAGTCGATTTCCTCCGGCCCCTTCCCCTTGATGGGCGTCTCAACGCCGGGATAAAGCTTCACGGGCCTCAAGTTGATGTACTGCTCCAGCCCGAAACGGATCTTCAGGAGCAGACCCTTCTCGAGGATGCCGGGCTTCACATCCGGGTGGCCGACCGCTCCCAAGTAGATGGCCTGAAAGGACTTGAGCTCTTGCAGCTCCTCGTCGGTCAAGACCTTCCCGGTCTTGAGATAGCGCTCGCCGCCGTAATCCAAATGCTTCAGATCGAGTTTAAAGCCTTCGGCCTCGCGAGCGGCTTCGAGAACCTTCAGGCCCTCGCGGATGACCTCCGGCCCGGTTCCATCCCCCCCGATGACCGCAATGTTATAGGTGCGACTCATTTCATGAATCCCGCGCGGCGCGCGTACTCGAAGACGTTGCCCGCTTCCAAGATCGGCAGCACGTCCCCCAAGGGCTTCAGTGCAAACGTCTGCCCTTGAGTCTTGTTCACGAGCGTGTGTTTTTCCACGTCGATCTCCACGACATCACCCGTGCGAATCTTGTCGGCCAGGCGCTCCTGCGTCTCAAAGGGAATCAGATAGCCGCCGTTCACCGAGTTTCGGAAAAAGATGCGCGAGTAAAACTCCGCGCAAATGCCCTGGATCCCGGCTTCCTGAAGGCAGATGGACGCGTGTTCGCGGGACGACCCGCAGCCAAAATTCTTACCCGCAATCACCACCCGAAACGGCGACTTGAATTGCCCGTCCTCCACGAGAGGAATCCCGCCCTTGGGAAGCCCCTGCGAAGCAGCGGGCAGGCCCGCCATGGCGTACTTGCCGAAGAATTTGCGCTCGTTCGGATCAGCTGGATTGTACGTCAGATACTGAGCCGGAATGATTTGGTCCGTATCGATGTCGTCGCCCACCACGTAAGCCGGTCCAAAGATGCGCTTTTCCATGGGTTTAGGCAAGAAATTCGCGGGGATCGGTGATTTTGCCGGTGACGGCGGAAGCCGCCACCGTGTAAGGAGATGCGAGATACACCTGGGCCTCCTTGGAGCCCATGCGGCCGGGAAAATTGCGGTTCGTGGTCGAGATGCACACCTCCGTGCCGTTCAAGCGCCCGAACGTGTCCAGGGGCCCGCCCAGGCAGGCCGCGCACGAGGCATCGCCGATCTTCGCTCCCGCATCCAAGAAAATCTGCCGCAACGTGACCCCTTCGTACTTTTCTGTAGCAATGCCGCGCCCGATCTCCGTCGTGGCCGGCACCACGAAGGTGTCGACCTTCACCGTGTGGCCTTTGAGGATGCGCGCCGCGGCGCGGAAATCCGTCATCTTGCCGCCCGTGCAGGAGCCGATGTAGGCGCGCGTGAGCGGCGTGCCCTCGACCTCGCGCACCGTGGCGCGGTTG
Organism: uncultured bacterium; assembly: GCA_964587845.1. GTDB lineage: Bacteria > Omnitrophota > Omnitrophia > Omnitrophales > CAZPNG01 > CAZPNG01. The sequence continues at coordinate 2,322 of CAZPNG010000328.1, forward strand.
TCGGGCGAATGGGGCTTGGCCACCACCGGCTCAATTTCCTTCGAGCGGTATCGGTACTCCTTGAAGTACGAACAGCCCGATTCATTGTTCACCACTTCAAAGGGTTTGGAGGTGCGCGCGCGCACGTACTCGAGCGTGACCTCGTCGGGCACGATGACGCCGTTCTTGCCGCCCGCCTCGATCACCATGTTGCAGAGCGTCATGCGCTCTTCCATGGAGAGCGAGTACACCCCGTCGCCGGCGAACTCCATGGTCCGGTAGATCGCGCCATCCACGCCGATCTCGCCGATCACGTGAAGAATCAAGTCCTTGGCCATGAGGTAGGGCGGCAGGGAGCCCTCGAAAACAAAGCGCATCGTGGGCGGCACCTTCACCCACAGCTTGCCGGTGCCCAGGATGAAACCCGCATCCGTGTTGCCGATGCCGGTGGCGAACTCGCCGAACGCGCCGGCCGTGCAGGTGTGCGAGTCGGTGCCGAACAGAACCTCGCCCGGCCTCGTGTGGCCTTCCTCCGGGAGCGCGATGTGGCAGACCCCCTTGTAGCGGTCCGTGCCTACGTCGTAAAAGTTCTTGATCCCTTGCTCGCGCACGAAATCCCGCAGGATCTGCACGTTGCGGTTCGCCCTCTCATCGGCCGTGAAAATGTAGTGGTCGGGAATCACGACCACTTTGTCAGCATCCCAGACGCGCGCGTTCTGCCCAAAGTGCTCCTTGAACACGCCGAAGGTGCCCGGGCCGCAGACGTCGTGCGTCATGATCACGTGCACGTCGACACAAATGTTGTCGCCCGGCGTAAAGTTTCGCTTGCCGGCGTGCCGGGCGAGGATTTTTTCAGTGACGGTCATCATATCGAGTGCAGTTTCACTCCCAACGCTTCGGGACTGGACACCTCGCCGTAATCCTTCACGGCCATGCGGCCGGCGAGGAATGCCTTGCGGCCCGCCGCCACGGCATCGCGCATGGCGGAAGCCATGAGTACCGGATCTTTAGCTTGCGCAATCGCCGTGTTCATCAGCACGCCGTCGACCCCCAGCTCCATGCACACTGCGGCGTCGGACGCCGTGCCCACGCCCGCGTCCACGATCACCGGGCAAGACACCGCCTGGCGGATCAAGCGGATGTTAAAGGGATTTTGAATCCCCCGGCCCGAGCCGATCGGCGCGGCCAGTGGCATCACGCACGCGGCGCCCGCCTGCTCGAGCTTGGCCGCCATGATGGGATCATCGTTCGTGTAAGGCATGACCAAGAACCCTTCATCCACGAGAATGCGAGTGGCGGCCAGGAGCGCAGAGGTGTCAGGCAACAAGGTCTTTTGATCGCCGATGACTTCCAGTTTGATCGCCTGCCCGCAACCCGTCTCGCGCGCGAGATGCGCGAGGCGGATCGCCTCTTCCACCGTGTACGCCCCCGCCGTGTTCGGCAAGAGCAAGTATTTCGCGCGGTCGATCGCGGTGAGGATGTTGGGCTCGTGCGGCCGGTCCAGCGGCACGCGCCCGATCGCCACCGTCACCAGGTGCGCGCCCGAGGCCTCGTGCGCCGCGACCATCACCTCAAGCGACGGGTACTTGCCCGTCCCGACAATCAGCCGGGACTTCAGTTCAAGATGACCTATTCTCAGTATGTCCTCTTCCATCTCAACCCCAAAGGGGTCTGACCCCTTTTGTCGCGAAAGTGCCACCCCAACCAAACCCTGTCATCCTGAGCGACTCTCTTCTCTCGCGAAGGATCTCTGAGATATCCTTCGGGCGGGTAGAGTTTGCCCTCAGGATGACATGACCCAAAAGGGGCCCGGCCCCTTTGGATTAGCGCATCCTTGCCGCGTGGCGATATAGCTGCAAATAAGCGTCGGTGCGCGAATCCCACCACACGAACACCGACTACGCGTTGCGCCGAAGCGCGTACCAGTGCTTTAGCGATCGGAA
>CAZPNG010000329.1:0-7305 GCA_964587845.1 uncultured bacterium
CCCTTGCCCTTGCAGTAGGGGCAGGTGTCGTAAACCGCGCTCTCCAGGGAGGGCCGCACGCGCTGGCGGGTCATCTCCACCAGCCCGAGTTCCGAAATCGGGAGGATGTTGAACTTGGCGCGGTCGCGCCCCACGGCCTCGTTGAAGACCGTGTAGACGTTCCGGCGGTGCTCGGCTTCCTCCATGTCGATGAAGTCGGTGACGATGATGCCGCCGATGTCGCGCAGCCGAATCTGCCGAGCCACCTCTTCGGCCGCCTCCAGGTTCACCTTGTAGACGGTCTCTTCGAGGTCCCTCTTGCCCGTGAATCGGCCCGAGTTGACGTCGATCGAAACCAGACCCTCCGTCTGCTCGATCACGATGTGGCCGCCGCACTTCAGATACACGACCTTCGAAAAGGTCTTCTCGATCTCCTTCTCGATCTGGTAGCGCTCAAACAGCGGCCCCTTCTCCTGGTGCAACTCCACCTTCACCGGGTGGCCCGGCACGAAGATGCGGAAGAACCCCTGCACGCTGCGCTGCAGCTCCTTGCGGTCCACGATGGTGCGCTCGATGTCCTCAGTGAAGGAGTCGCGCACCACGCGCTGCACCAGGTCGAGCTCCCCGTGGATGAGGCACGGCCCTCTCTTGCTGTCGATGCGGTTCTTGATGTTCTTCCACAAGTGCAGCAGGTAATGAATGTCCCGCAGATACTCCTTCTTGCTCTTGTGCTGGCCGGCCGTGCGCACGATGAACCCCACCCCGTCCGGGATCTTGATCTCCGAGAAAATGCTCTTGATGCGCGAGCGCTCCTCGCGGTCCTCGATGCGCCGGGAAACGCCCAGCTTGCGGCCCCCCGCCACCAGGACCAGGTAACGGGCGGGAAGCGAAAACCGGGTGGTCAGGCGCGCGCCCTTGTTGCGGATGGGCTCCTTGACCACCTGCACCACGATCTCCTGGCCCACCTTCAGGACCTCTTCGATGCGCGGGAGCTTGTGGCCCCTCTCCGGCTGGGCCTCCTCCTCGTCGGTCTCCTCCGTAAAGGGCGAGGCGAGCGAATCGCCCACGTACAGGAACCCGTCCTTGGAGGTGCCCAAGTCAATAAAGGCGGCGCCGATGCCCGGCACCACCGACTTCACGCGCCCCTTGTAAATGTTGCCGAACAACTTCTCGGTGTCCGCGCGCTCGATGTAAAACTCTTCCAGGCGACCGTTCTCCACGATCGCCACGCGCTTCTCGTTTCCTTCCTGACTGATGAGAATCTCTTTTTTCATGTTTGTCCGGAAACAAAAAACCACAGTCTGCCTGACTGTGGTCTCTCCTCCGCTCCGTTTTTTAGACCGCCGAGCTAAACGACCGCGACTTGAGAAACAGGCTGCCCTTCCGTGTCGACGATGGAAATCGTCACAAAGAAGAGGGTCTCAACCTTCTCGTTGGAAGACCCTGCCGTCTCTCGCTTCGAGCGAAACAACTTGCCGACCACCGGGAGGTCCCCAAAGAAGGGGACCTTGTCTTCGGTCGTGCTGATCCCGTCGGAGAGGAGCCCGCCGATGGCAATGGTCTCCCCGTCGCGAACCATCACTTGCGTCGAGGCGTTCGTGGTGGCAAACCGGGGCGAGGCCAGGTTCGTGGTGCCGATGTCAGTGAATCCCGTGAAACTGCTGACTTCGGGCTTCAGCTCCACGAGGATCTCTCTGGCCGTGTTGACATGAGGCGTCACGTTCAAGGAAACCCCGGTCTTGCGCATGTCGTAGCCGGTGACTTCGAAGCTGCCGGTCGTCTCGTTGCGCTCGAATGTGGGAATGCCGATTTCATCGCCCACTTGAACCGATGCGGTCTGATTGTTGAGAACCACAATACGAGGATTCGAAACAACTTTGGTATTAGAACGGGTTTGAAGCATTTGCAGAACCACGGAAAAACTGCTGAAATCCATGGTGCCGAAGGTAAAGCCGCCGCTCGTCGTGCTCAACCCCGGACGCGGGAAGCCGGAGGGATCACTGATATGTTGCAAAACATCCGTTCCGGTCGCGGTTTGCGGGAAGAAGCGTTCAATGAAGGGGATATCTATTTCTTTCTCCTTTCGGGTGTCCCGGGGAAAGGGAAAGGTGTTCGGCCGCTTGGAGCCGCTCGATAGGCCCCCGACAACGTTCCAGTCGATGCCGAGATTTTCCGATCGCTCCAGTTCAGTGCGCACCACCTTGGAATCAATGTACACTTGGGGTGTGGGCCGGTCCAGCGCTTCCACCACCTTGCGGATCTTGCGGATGTTGCTCCCCACGTCCGTGACGATGATGGCGTTGGCCCTCGTGGCGGCCTTCACGTTCCCGCGCTCCGTGACAAGGTCCTTGAGCGTCTCCACCACTTCGGCGGCCGTGGCGTAGTTGAGGATAAACGTTTCGGTCGAGAGCTCCTCGCTCGCCAGGTTGGCGGCCGTGGTCACGCGGATGATGTCATCGCTTTCTTCATAGACATATCCGTAGGTCTTCAGGACAACGTCCAGGGCCTTGCGCCACGTGACCCCGCTCAAGCGAATGGTCACCAGGCCCTCGACCTCGGGGCCGGCCACGATGTTGATGCCGCTCTTGACGCTGATCACGCGCAGGACGCTTTTGATCTCGGCTTCCTTGAAATCGAGGGTGATGGTACCGGTCTCGCCGGTGACTTCCATCACAGAGTCAGGCGCTTCCCCCTCAAAGGCCTCTTCTTGCGCGGGGGGCACCTCCCCCTCTTCCTGCGCGAAGACAAAGGAAGAACTCCCGCCTCGCGCTGCGATGATCAGAAGGAAAAGGATCGAAAGGCTACTTGGACTGAAGCGCTTTTTGAAGATCGGGAGGGAGACTCGCCCCTCCTCCAGAGGGAGGCTTCGGGAAGCTGGGCATCGAAGAGCCCGCGCCGGGGAAACTCGGCATCCCTGCCGCTGCTGAGGTATTGGGTTGATGAGGGTCAGAACCGTCCTGCTTGGGTCGTTCGGCCTCAAAATCGAGAAAATACGTTTCATCATCCTTCGAGACGAGAACCCCATTGGCTCGTATGTTTTGGATGAACCACCCACCGAAGCTTTCACCCTGGCGGTACGGCTCCCCGTTCAAAACGGCGAATGGATCTGCGTTTTCGTCCCGTCCGATCCCCTCGACAAACAGCTCTTCAATGGAAACATCCTCTACGGAGCTGATCTTTGCATTGCCCGTCAGAGGCTCGAAGGGGTCGCGCAGCTTGGGGTTATCATAACCCAAGTCCTCGGCTCGTGCCATAGGAAAATTCAGCCCGCCCGTCAGGACGATAAAAACGATGAAAACCGTCAGGTTTCGCCTGCTCATGAGGCCGATCCCCTGCGCGCAAACGCCACCACCACGAGGTTCACGACGTGCCCCTTGCTGAACGTGGCGGAGTCTTCCTGATGTTGAATCTCCAAGCTTTCCACGCGAACGTGCTTCGGGTAGGACTCGATCTGTTTGAGAAACTCATGGGTCTGGTGATAGCCGCCCTCGACCGTGAGCTCGAGGCGGTGTCCGCGGTACGCAGGATCAAAGCCTTCCGGCCCCTTGCCGGAATACGCCAGCGGCCGGGATTTCAGGATGGTCACGTGCGCAGACTTGGCAAACGTCGACAGGACGCCGATGAGGTTCGGGAGTTCCGACTCCTCAAAGATTTGTGACTCGAACTGGGCGAACTTTTCCCGCAGGGAACCATTTTCGGACCGTGTCACGGGAAGGCGCCCCAGCCGGCTCTGGGTGGTCGTCACGTCCATCCCCAGCGCGTGCGCCTGAGCTGCCACACTGTGGGCCGCCCCCCACGTCGGATAGACGAACAAGGCCGCAAATAAGACCAAAGCAATCGGAGCCCAGTTGGCCGTGGCAAGGCGCAAGATGTCTTCCTTGCTTATCGAAGGCATGGCGAATGCTTTTTTCTCACTCATAGGTTCTCACCTCTGCTGCGGGCCGCCGGGCGGCATGGGGAAACCTTCCGGGAGCATGCCCTGCGGAACAGACGGGGCCATTCCCTGCGCCGAGTCCTGCGACCGATCCGGCTGGGTGGTGAACGTCATGGTGAACTCCGTAATCACGAGCCGCCCTGCTTGCTTTCGGTCGGTGATGGTCTCGGTTTTTAGCGAGCCGTTGTCCTCGGGCTCCTTGGCCTTCTGGGTGCCTGACCCCGCCTGCCCCCCGGTGAGGAACTTCATGAGCTCCGCCGGCATCGGGATCCCGCCCCCCGCGGACGCCTGAGAAGGCGGGGCGCCGGGAGGCATCCCGGGCAGCGTGGGCATGCCGGGCGGCGTGAAGGCAGGAGCAGCTGCCTTCGCCACTTTGGGCTTCGACACTGCAAGGCGCTCATCCAGCCACGTCTTCAAGGCGGCGCTGAATGCACTGATCGTATCCAGCATTTCACCCTCGGAAGTCGGTTTCGCGAATCCGTGCACCTCAAGGGTCCAGTAAGGTTCTTCAAGCGTCACGGAAAGTTCAGAGAGCCAGATGTTATCCGGAAGGTTCGAGATCATGACATCCAGGAAAGCCGTCCAGTCGAATCCCGGATAGCGCATGTGCTCGAGGTGCGCGCTCTTCACATCGAACTGCTGGCGCTGGGCCGCAAGCTGATCCGCCTCGAGTCTGGGGACCCGCAGGCTTTGGGAGGCGCGCTCAACTTTTGCCAGGTGCATCGACGCAAACATCCACTGGGCGCCGAAAACGACCCACGCCGCGAGGAGAACGGCCGCCATCCCCGCCTGCAGAGCCGGAATCGGCAACTGGAAGCGCGGGACCTCCATCTTCCTGCGCTTCGAGTGCGGCAGAAGATTGATTGCAAGCAGGGCGCTCAGCGGCTTGACAAGCCCAAGCTCACTGCCAATTGGGGCAGCCATTCTTCAAGCTCCTCCTTGGGTAACGTGGGCGCGCAACTCAACTGGTTGAGCGCATTCCAGTAGGAAACCTCCAGGCCGAGCTGGGACGCCAGGTGCTCGTCGAAGCCGTCGAGCTTTGACAGGCCACCCGACAGCTGCAGCTTCGCGACGCGGGCCTGCTCCAGCGCCTGGTTCTCAAAAAAGTCAATGCTTGAGCGGATCTCATGAATCAGCTTCTCGGCGTACGATTCGAAGGCGGGCCGAAGCGTTTCGTCCTCCTTGCGGTACGTGATCAGCATTTGCTCCGCGCGCTCAGGGGCTATCCCAAGGTGCTTCGACAAGACCTCCGCCAAGCCCTGGCCGCCCCACGAAAACTCACGGGCAAAGACGGGCAGGCGGCGGTTGGCAAGCAACAACGAGGTCTTGGCGTGGCCCACGTGAAGCAGCGCCACCGGTTTTTCGGACTCCTGGGGGTACGCCCTGCTGAACGCATTCATCAAAGCAAACAGGTCGATGTCGACCGCCTGGACATGGAGGCCGGCACGTTCGCACGCGGAAACGAGCGCGTCGACGGCGTCGCGCTTGGAGGCCACTAGCGCCACGCGCATCGTGTCGCTGAGGGCGGCCCCCTTTTCGTCCTTTCCGCTGCCGCTGGGCAGGACCAGGAAGTCCATGTACACTTCCTGCGCCGAAAACGGGATGTAGCGGTCCGCTTCGAACGCCAGCGACGCCCGGAACTCCTCGGGCTTCATGCGAGGCACCTCGACCACCCGCACGACCACCGCCTCACCGCCCACGCTGAGCGTTGCATTGCGGGTCTCGCAGCCGGAGCTGCGGACCACTTCCTGGACGGCAGATTCCAGCTGATCCGGCGCGCCACTCCAGGGCTGGACCTTGGCGTGCACCAGCGTGTCATCTGAGGAAGTGATGTGGCGCTCCGTCAGCACCAGATGGCGCATGCCGACGTCGATCCCCAAATGCAGGTTGCTGCGCTTGTAGACAGGCCCCGTAGATGGCGTACTCTTCTGGACCTCAGTGGGGTCCGCCTTCGCACCCATTTTCAATGAAAAGGTTGGGAACTTCAGTTTCGCGCCCATGCGTCCTTTCACCCACTCCGTTCGATCCGCGTCCCTTGAGAACGCGCCTTCTGCTCCCAGAGGAGCAGAAGGTTCACGTTCTTGCGGGCGCGGGCTCCCGTGAGAGCCCGCGCCCCTGATTCCTTTACTGGATCGGCTGACCGCCGGGCCCGTTGAAGCGAATCACGCCCGTTTCGTCCACGAAAAACCAGTTGGTCCCCGTGACGTTTGCCTGAACCGGCAGCGCCCAGAGCAAGAACTGGTTCGCGTTTTGGAAAAAATAGAAGTACTGGTAGCCCTGCTTTTGGAACGGGGCGTTCCCCAGTACGTTGTCAATATACGGCGGGTTCGCAGCAGCCATCACCGCGAGACCTCCCGGATACGACGGCACCACCTGAGCGGCCCGGAAGCTCTCGCAAGCCGTACTAATCGTACGCAGCGAGCCCTTTGCAGCCGACTCATTGGCGTTAAGTCTTGCGCGAAGCAAGTTGGGAATCGCGATCGCAGCCAGCAATCCGATGATCGCCACCACGATCATGATCTCCACCAGCGTGAAGCCCTTTCGGTTCATCTTGCGCATCATGGTTGTGTGACCTCCCTTTTGCTCTGAAATCTGCTTTGGATCGAGTCCGGCGCCAACCTTCCACCGCCTGGGTGGACACTTGCAGGCCCGTCTGCCGACGTCCTGTCCTGATGTCTGCCTTCCCTGACGCTTTCAAAGATCTAGGACTGCGTGAGCGCCTGCGCCCTCGAAGGGCGCAGGCGCTCTACAAACGATCCGCTTAGCTGATCGGCTGACCGGCCCGGTTGTTGAACCGGATGACGCCGGTTTCATCCACGTGAAACGTGTTGACACCCGTGACGTTCAGCTGAACGGGCACGGCCGTGACGTTAAACTGGTTCGGGTTCAGCAGGGCATAGTTGAATTGATAGCCCTGCTTTTGAAACGGCGCGTTCCCCAGCACGTTGTCAATGTACGGAGGGTTCGCCGCAGCCAACACCGGCAAGCCGCCCGGATAAGCAGGCGCCACCTGAGCGGCCCGGAAACTCTCCAGGGCGGTGCTCAGCGTGCGCAGGCTTCCCTTGGCAGCCGACTCGTTCGCGTTAAGTCTCGCGCGAAGCAAGTTTGGAATCGCGATCGCGGCCAGCAATCCGATGATCGCCACCACGATCATGATCTCGACGAGCGTGAAACCCTTTCGGTTCATCTTGCGCATCATGGTTTTCTACCTCCTTTGTAAGGCGTTCCGAAACTCATGCTAAGAGAAGAGCAAGTCTGATGCCAAGGCGGTAAGCGGTTCATTCATAAGGGGAATTGCGCCTCAAGACCCATCGGAGTCCGCCAACTGGAACACGAATGGAACACCCTGTCAAAAACCTTTGCCCGTGCACGCGCCGGTTTCGCCCCGCTTC
>CAZPNG010000330.1:0-16087 GCA_964587845.1 uncultured bacterium
TCGAACGGGCGTGCGCTCCCTGATTGCGCTGCAAAAGAAGACGCTCGCCCGGCACGCCGGCGGATGAAGCTTCTGCTGGCAAGCCGCAATCCCAAAAAGACCGCCGAGCTTAAGGCGATGCTGGCGGGGCTGGAGGGATTTCAGTTGGTTTCGCTCGCCGACTTTCCCGCGGTCCCTCCCGTTGTAGAGGACGGCTCAACCTTCCGAGACAACGCCTTGAAAAAGGCGCGCGTTTGCGCGCGCTCGAGCGGTCTCCTCACATTGGCGGATGACTCGGGCCTGAAGGTGGACGCACTGGGCGGGGCTCCCGGCGTTCACTCGGCCCGCTTTGCCGGGCCTGGGCAGGATGACCGCGCCAACTGCCGCCAGCTCCTTGAAGCCCTCAAGGACGTTCCGCCTGCGCGCAGGACCGCGCGCTTCGTATGCGTGGTGGCCCTGGCGGACGCGCGGGGCTTTGAGGCGGTCCGGGAGGGCCGCGTGGAAGGCCTCATCGGCCTGGAAGAAAAAGGTCCCGGAGGCTTCGGATACGACCCGCTCTTCATCTATCCCCCTGCCGGCAAGACCTTTGCCGAGATTCCCCCACAGGACAAGAACCGCGTTTCCCACCGTTTCAAGGCCATGGAAGCCGCCAGGGTGGTGCTTTCTGACTACCGCCTGAAGGCTGAAAAGTCTTGGACAGGCGGCCCCTTTCGTGTATAATCCCTTTAACGACATACAGTTATGACAGTCTCATAAGGTTTCCTCACCGCGTAGGCTTGCTGGGATATGCCTATGCGGTTTTTTTTCGCTGCCGTTCGTGGCGCGCCGGGGGTCTGGGGCTGTTAGCTCAGTTGGTTAGAGCGCTACCTTGACATGGTAGAAGTCAGAGGTTCGAGTCCTCTACAGCCCACCATCAAGGAAAAGCAATGAAAGTCAGCCGTAAGACGACATCACAGCCGGGGAGCCCGGGGGGCGGCGAGGACTTCGTGAAGTCCGAGCTCGACCGACTGCGCCACAGCGCCTCTCACATCATGGCTCAGGCCATGAAGGACTTGTACCCGGGCGTCAAGCTGGCGATCGGGCCGGCCATCGAGAACGGGTTTTACTACGATTTTGATCTTCCGGACGCTCTCACGGAGGAAGACCTGCCGCGGATCGAAGCGCGCATGAGAGAGATCATCCGCGAGGACCAGAGGTTCGAACAGCGCTTTGTCGCGAAACAGGAAGCGCTTGCGCTCTTTGAAAAGCAGGGCGAGATTTACAAGACGGAGATCATACGGGGCATCCCTGACGAGCAGGTCTCGATCTACCAGAACGGGCTGTTTCTCGACCTGTGCCGCGGCCCGCATGTGGGCTCGACCGGCGAGGTGAAGGCCGTGAAGTTGCTCTCGGTCGCCGGCGCCTACTGGCGTGGGGACGAACGCAACAAGATGTTGCGTCGCATCTACGGCACGGCGTTCGGCTCGCAGAAAGACCTGGACGAGCACCTCGCGAGGGTGGAGGAGGCGAAGCGGCGGGACCACCGCAAGCTGGGCCGCGAGCTGGACCTTTTCAGCTTCCACGACGAGGCGCCCGCCATGCCGTTTTTCCACGAGCGCGGCATGGTGCTCTACCAGTCGGTGCTCGACTACTGGCGCGAGGAGCACGCGCGCGAGGGCTACATTGAGGTGAAGACCCCGATGATCCTGCGCGATGAGCTGTGGAAGCAAAGCGGCCACTACGACCATTACAAGGATCACATGTACTTCACGAAGATCGAGGACGAGAGCTTCGCCGTGAAGCCCATGAATTGCCCCGGCGGGACCCTGATCTACCGCGCGCACCCGCACTCCTACCGGGACCTGCCCATCCGCATGGCGGAGCTGGGGTTGGTGCATCGCCACGAGCTCTCGGGCGTGCTGCATGGGCTCTTCCGCGTGAAGGCGTTCACGATCGACGATGCCCACGTGTTCTGCACCGAGGAGCAGATCGAGTCGGAGATCTCCCGCTGTCTCGATCTTATCTTCCGGGTCTACAAGACGTTTGGGTTTGGGGACGTGGCGGTGGCGCTTTCCACCCGGCCCAAGGATTCGATGGGAACTGACGAGATCTGGGAGAAAGCCACCCGGGGGCTTCGCAACGCGCTGGAGCACAACAAGGTATCCTACTGCGTGCAGGAAGGCGGCGGCGCATTTTACGGGCCGAAGATCGACCTTCAGATCCGCGACTGCCTGGCGCGCCTGTGGCAGTGCGGCACGATCCAGCTGGATTTTTCCATGCCGGAGCGCTTCAACCTGACCTACGTGGCGAGCGACGGCAAGGAGCGGCGGCCGGTCATGATTCATCGCGCCATTCTGGGTTCGGTGGAGCGGTTCCTGGGCATTTTAATTGAGCACTACGGCGGCGCGTTTCCCGCGTGGCTTTCGCCCTGCCAGGTCAAGGTTCTGTCGATCTCTGAAAAGCAGGCGGCGTACGCCAAGCGGGTAGCGGGAGAGCTGCAGGCGGCCGGCATCCGGGCGGAAGCCGACCTGCGGGATGACAAGATCACGGCCAAGGTGCGGGACGCCGAGATGCTCAAGGTGCCCTACATGGCCGTGGTGGGCGCGCGAGAGGAGGAGTCTCTGAGCGTTTCGCTGCGCGCGCGCGGCCGCAAGGACCTTGGGGTGCTTGCGGTGGGTGTGCTGGTCGAGACTCTGCGAGCCGAGATCCGCCAACGAGCGTGAGGAGGTGAACCATCAGCGATAAAAACAGGATGATCCGTGCCAATCACAGGATTCGGGCGCGGGAGATCCGACTCATCGATGAGAAAGGGGGCCAGCTGGGGGTTGTGCCGTTGAACGAGGGGCTTCGGCTGGCGGAGGTCGCAGGGCTGGACCTGGTGGAAATCTCCTCAACGTCCACCCCTCCGGTCTGCCGGATCCTGGATGCGGGAAAGTACCGTTACTCGCTCGACAAGCGCGAGAGGCAAGCCAAGAAAAAGCAACATGTCGTGGATGTCAAGGAGCTGCGCGTGAGCCCCAAGATCAGCGTGCACGACTATCAAACCAAGCTGCGCGCAGCCGTGGGGTTTCTCGACCGGGGCGACAAGGTGAAGTTCACCGTTTTTTTTCGGGGTCGAGAAGTCACGCGCGTCGAGCGCGGCGAGAAACTGCTCGCGCGGTTGAAAGATGACCTTGCGGACGTCGGCGATCTGGAGCGCCAGTCGGGCCTTGAGATCAACCACATTGTGGCGGTGTTCATGCCGCGCCGCCGCGCGGCGGTCGTGAAGCCCAAGCCACAGACGCCGCAGGCAGGACCGGCCGCAGCGCAAGAGGGCGGAGCGGCAGCCTCTGAGGGGAGTCAACCCACGTGAAGTTCAAACTCAAAACGAGGAAAGCGATTCGAAAGCGCTTCAAAGTCACGAAGCGCGGGAAGATTCTGCATGCCAAGGCGGGCCGCAGGCACTTGTTGACCGGCAAGTCGGGCAAGAAGGGTCGCCACCTGCGCCGCAGGGCGCTTGTGGACAAGACCGATGTCCATCGGATCAAAGCGGGGCTGCCGTACGGTTGAGCCCAGGGCACTGTTGAGAGGGGTGTTGAACCATGTCGCGTGTCACGAACGTTCCGGCGACCCGTCGCCGGCATAAGAAGTATCTCAAGGCGGCCAAGGGCTATGTGGGCGGCCGCCGCCGCTTGTACCGCACCGCCAAGGAGACCGTCATGCGGGCGTGGCGGTTTGCCTATCGCGATCGGCGCGTGCGTAAGCGCGTGTTCCGCCAGCTTTGGATGGTGCGTGTCAACGCCGCGTGCCGTGAGGCGGGCACCACGTATTCGCGGCTCATGGGCCTTCTGGCCAAGAAGGGCATCCGCGTGAATCGGAAGGTCCTGGCCGAGCTGTGCGTGTCTCATCCCAAGGTGTTTGCGGGGTTTCTCAAGACGGTCCAAGCCTAAGGGCTCATGTCCACGGGACAACTCGGCGAGGTCGAACGGATTCGGGAAGAGTTCACCGCGAAGCTCCGGCAAGCGGCCACACTCGCCGAGCTCGAGGAACTCCGCGTGGCGTATCTTGCGCGCAACGGGGCGATCCCTGGACTCGTGCGGCAGATCAGCGAGGTGCCGACAAGCGAGCGCGCGGACTTCGGCAAAGCCGTCAATGCCTTGAAGACGGAGGCCGAGAGCGCCTACGGGCAAGCCTGCGGGCTCGTGGAGCGATCGCGGCGGCAGGGCCGTGCTTTTGATCCCACCTACCCGGCCGTCGCCGTCCCCAGGGGCACGCTGCATCCCATCACCCAAACGGTCCGCACCATCACGCGCATCTTCCGCGAGCTGGGCTTTGAGGTCGTGGAAGGCCGGGAAGTCGAGACCGAGTTTCACAATTTCACCGCGCTCAACATCCCGCTCGACCATCCGTCCCGGGAAGCGTTCGACACGTTTTACACCACCCAGGGGCACCTGCTGCGCAGCCAGACCTCGACCGTGCAGATCCGCGTGATGGAGTCCCGCAAGCCGCCCTTTCGGCTGGTGGCGCCCGGCCGCGTGTACCGCCCCGACACGGTGGACGCCAGCCACTCGTTCATGTTCCACCAGGTGGAAGGCTTGATGGTGGATCATGCCACAACCTTTGCCGATCTGAAGGGCGTTCTGGACCTGTTTCTCAAGCGGCTCTTCGGCGTGCAAGCCCGGACGCGCTTCCGGCCCCACTTCTTTCCCTTCACCGAGCCGAGCGCGGAGATCGACGTCTCCTGCCTCTTCTGCAAGGGGAAGGGCTGCGCGGTGTGCGGGCGCAGCGGGTGGCTCGAGGTGGCGGGGGCGGGCCTGGTGGATCCAGCTGTTTTCGCGCAGGTGAAGATCGATGCTTCCCGAGTGCAGGGGTTTGCGTTCGGGCTCGGCGTGGAACGAATCGCGATGCTGCGCCATGGCATCCACGACATCCGGCTTTTCTATGAAAATGACATCCGATTTCTCTCGCAGTTCTAGGGCCGCCGGGGGCGCTTGCCAAACTCGCAGCGGTCAGCTTTCAACTCACGGATAATGACATGAGAATCTGCCTGTCTTGGTTGAATGAGTGGGTGAATCTCTCGAATGTGAAACCCGAGGAGCTTGCCGAGCGCCTCACGCTGGCCGGGCTGGAAGTCAAGTTGGGGGGGCGCGATCCGCACACAGGCGAGCAGGTTTTCGAGACTGAGGTCACGACCAACCGGCCCGATTGGCTGTCCCACCGCGGCGTGGCGCGGGAAATCGCCGCGGTTTTGAAGCGGCCCCTGAAGAGCGTGCCGTTTCACGCGGCCAAGAAGCGCGCGCCGGCGAAGAACTTCAGCGTGCTCACCCAGGACCCCAAGGGCTGCCCTTATTATTCCGCCGTCTTGCTTCAGGATATCGAATCACCCGAGACACCGGATTGGATGGCCCGGCGCCTCGCGGCGTGCGGCCTGCGCCCCATCCACTTTCTCGTGGACGTCACGAACTACGTGCTCCTGGAGTGGGGCCAGCCGCTGCACGCTTTTGATCTGGAGCGGCTTTCGGGCACGCGCCTCGAGGCGCGCCGGGCCCGGGCGGGAGAATCGCTCACCGCCATCGATGGCCGGTCCTACCCCCTGAAGCCCGAGGATGTCGTGATTGCCGACGGCAAAGGGCCGGTGGCTCTGGGCGGCTTGATGGGGGGCGTTGCCAGTGAGGTGAGTGGGAAGACGCGCTCCATCCTCCTGGAGTCCGCCTGGTTTGATCCGCGCGCGGTCCGCCGCACCTCCCTTCGGCTCGCCCTGCGCTCCGAGTCTTCTTACCGGTTTGAGCGGGGCGTGGATCCGGAAGGCGTCGAGGAGGCACGGCAACGGGCCGTCTACCTCATCACCCAGCATGCCAAGGTGCGAAGCGTGAGCGCCGTTCTTCGGAGCGGCGGGTTGCGCCGCGCGCCGCGATCGATCACCTTTGACTACGGGCAGGGGCGCCGGTGGCTCGGCGCGGATCTCCAAGAGAGCGAGGTGAAGGAAACCTTCAAACGGCTGGGGCTGCGGTTTTCCGCGGCGGGCAAGCGCAGCGTGCGCGTGTCGGTTCCCTCCTGGCGGGGCGATCTCGCGCGCCCGATCGATCTTTTGGAGGAAGTGGCGCGCTTGCGCGGCTATGAGCGCATCGAGGGCACGCTGCCCGCACGCGAGCCGCTTCTGTTTCCCGTTCATCCCTTGTTGGACTTGGAGGAGCGCGTGCGCGACGCCGCAAGCGGTTTGGGTCTGTCGGAAGCCGTCACGTTTTCCCTCGTTTCCAAGAAAGCCCACGAGCCCTACTGGAGCGCCTTCGTCGAGCTCAGTAACCCCCAGTCGGAGGCGCGGGATGCGCTGCGGCCCTCCCTCGTCTTGAGTCTTGCCGAAGCTGTAGCGGGAAACGTGCGTTTGGGAAACCGCGATGTCCGTCTCTACGAAGTCGCGAAAACGTACCAGCCGAACCCCGGAGGGAAGCTCCCCCACGAGCGCGCCACTTTTTCCATGGTCTTGTCCGGATCGCGCCCCTCCTCTTGGATGGATCCGGCGCGGGCTTACACACTTTTTGATTTAAAGGGGATTGCCGGCCGTCTCTTGGAGTCCTTGCACCTGTCCGCTCTCGCATGGCGAGCCCAGGACCATCCCGTCCTGGAGCCCTCGCGGGCCCTTGCGCTCGAGGTGTCCGGCCGTCGCGTCGGGTTTGCGGGCGAAGTGTGCGAGCGGGCCTGCAAGGGCCTTGCTCTGAACGATCCCGTCTTCGCTTTTGAGCTGGATTTGGAAGAGCTGCTTCCCCTCATCAGGGAGACTGTGCACTTCGACGAGCCGGCGCGCACCCCGGCGACGCGCCAGGACATGGCCTTTGTCATCCATGCCGCCGTTCCCGTCGGAGACGTCATGGAAGAATTGGCGGCTCGCGGCGGTCGGTTGCTGAAGTTGGTCGAACTCCTCGACGTCTACGAGGGGGAGCATGTCCCGAAAGGAAAGAAGAGCCTCGCGTTTGCGCTCCACTATCAGGACAGGGACCGCACCCTCACGACGGAGGAGGCCCTTCGTCTTCACGCCCAGATCTTCAAGGCCCTCCAAGATCGCTTCCAAGTAACGCCGCGCTGAACCTGCCCGGCGCGTCACTTCCTTGAGACATACATCCATAACTCATTGTATTAATTACACTTACAGCTTTCTTGTAACCTGGGGGGGCACCGTGTATAATTTTCGTGACAGGGGTCCTGGTCGCAAGGTCTGTGCGGGATCCCCAACGGCTCCGGGAAGCTTCACCCAAGGAGGGGCGTGTGGAGCAGGACTTGTTTGAAGACAGGGAGGTTGCCTCATCCCGCGAGAGGCCGCTGGCCTCGCGCATGAGGCCGGGGGCGCTTTCGGAAGTCGTCGGCCAGGAGCACCTCCTCGCGCGCGGAAAGCTCTTGCGGCGCACCCTGGAAGCGGGCCGGATCAGCTCTCTCGTCCTCTCCGGGCCGCCCGGCAGCGGGAAAACCAGCCTGGCGCATCTCATTTCCAAACACGTCAGCGCGCGATTCGAAACGCTCAACGCCGTCAGTGCGACGGTGGCGGACCTTCGCCGCGTCATTCGGGAAGCCACTGAGCGGCTCGCGCGCTCGGGGCCCAAGACCATCCTCTTCATCGACGAAATCCATCGCTTTAACAAATCCCAACAGGACGTTCTCATGCCGGCGCTCGAGGAGGGCGTGGTGATTTTGGTGGGCGCCACGGTGCAGAATCCCACCTTCGCGCTGGTGGGGCCATTATTGTCCCGCTCGCTCGTGTTTGAACTCAAACCGCTCGAGCCGGGCGACATCGTCGAATTGTTGAAGCGCGCCCTGGCCGACAGTGAACGCGGCCTGGGAAGCTATCCGGTGTCGGTGGAGGACGGGGCCCTTGAACATTTGGCTCGCAGTGCCTCGGGCGACGCGCGCCGGGCGCTGAACTCTTTGGAGGTGGGCGTGCTGACCACGCCTGCGGACGCAGGCGGGCGCATCCGATTCACCCGCGAGGTCGCTGAGGAATCCGTCCAGAAGCGGATCGTGCCCTATGACTGGGACGGTGACGGGCATTACGACACGGCCAGCGCGTTCATTAAGAGCTTGAGAGGATCGGACGCAGACGCTGCGGTCTACTGGCTTGCCAAGATGCTTTATGCGGGGGAAGATCCGCGTTTCATCAGTCGCCGCCTGGTGATTCTGGCCTCGGAAGACATCGGAAACGCGGATCCGCAAGCCCTGACCCTGGCCGTGAGCGCGCAGCAGGCCGTGGAGTTTGTGGGGATGCCGGAGGCGCGCATTGTGCTGGCGCAAGCGGTGACGTACCTCGCACTGGCGCCTAAATCCAATGCATCGTATCTGGCGATCGAAGAGGCCTCGCAAGATGTCCAGAAGGAGGCGGCCCAGGAAGTCCCAACGCACCTCAAGGACTCAAACACGGGCGCGGCCCGGCGCCTGGGCCACGGGGAAGGGTACCGCTACGCGCACGATTACCCAGGCCACTTCGTGCAACAGGAGTATGTGAAGATCGGCAAGGCCTACTATCGGCCGACACCCTTCGGCTTTGAAAAGCTGCTCGCCGAGCGCATCGGGAAGGTAAGGGAAGGACAACCGCCAGATGGTGATTAAAAAGGATTTCCGCATCGGGGATGCCCTCATCAAAAAGGGCTTGGTTTCGCTGGAGGACATCGAGGAAGCGCTTCGCTTAAAGGAACGGACCGGCGAGTACCTGTGGCGTGCCCTGGTGAAGTTGGGGGTGGTCAAGGAGAAAGACCTTCTTCAGGTTCTCTCCGAGCAATTGAGCGTTCCCTACATTGATCTTCGCGCCACGGTCAGTCAGGATGAGGCGGTCAAAAAGGTGCCCGCCAAGTTTGCCTCCCATTACAAGTTGATGCCCGTGCGCATTCAGAACGGCACGCTCATGATCTGCGTCAACGACCCTCTCGACGTTCACACCCTGGATGACATGAGGGCGCTCCTCGAGTGCAACATCGAGGTGGCGGTCTCGGAGGAGCAGAGCATTCTCGAGGCCATCCAAAAACACTACGGCCTGGGCGCGGGCACGGTCGAGAAAATGGTGGCGGAGCGTGCCCGCGAGGCCCCCGCGGCTGCAGGGGCCCGCCAGGAAGTCTCGGAACTCGACAAGTCGACCGATGCCGCCATCGTTCAATTCGTGAACCAAATGATGCTCGAGGCGCAGAAAAAGCGGGCCACTGACATCCATATCGAGCCGTTCGAGGATGAGATGAAGGTGCGCTACCGCATCGATGGCATCCTCTATGTCGCGAAGATCCCGCCCCAGCTCAAGCAGTTCCAGTCAAGCATCGTTTCCCGCGTCAAGATCATGTCGGGCCTGGATATCGCCGAGCACCGCCTGCCGCAGGACGGCCGCATCAAGGTGAAAACGAAGGAGCGCGAGATGGACCTGCGCGTCTCGGTCCTGCCCACCTACCATGGGGAAACGATCAATATCCGGCTTTTGTCCTCCAACGTGCTTCTGGGTTTTGAGGAGCTCGGCCTTTCGGAAAAGCACCGCGCCATCCTGGAGCGCATCCTGCGCAAGCCGCACGGCATCGTATTTCTGACCGGCCCCACCGGGTCCGGCAAGACCACGACCTTGTACTCCTGCCTGGCCCGGATCAATGATCAAACCAAAAAGATCATCACGATCGAGGACCCCATTGAGTACCAGATGAAGGGAGTCACCCAGATCCAAGTGCAGCCCAAGATCGGGCTCACGTTCGCGGCGGCGCTGCGCTCCATGCTGCGCCATGACCCCAACGTCATGATGGTGGGCGAGGTGCGCGACACCGAGACCGCCGAGATCACCATCCGCACGGCGCTCACCGGGCATTTTGTCCTGTCCACCCTGCACACCAATGACGCTCCGAGCTCCATCACGCGCCTGGTGGACATGGGCGTGGAGCCCTTCCTCGTGGCCTCGAGCGTGGAGTGCATCATCGCTCAGCGCCTCGCGCGCCGCATCTGCCTGAAGTGCAAGCGCGAGGCCAAGGTGAAACCCGAACTTTTGGCCGAGATGCCGGTCCCGAAAGGGGCTTCCATCGTTTCCTACGAAGGCAAGGGGTGCGAGGGGTGTGGCATGACGGGCTATTTGGGCCGGCTGGCAATTCACGAGATGCTGGTCATGACGGATGAAGTGCGAGATCTCGCGGTCGCTCGTGCTTCCGCGAATGAGATCCGCCGCAAGGCGCGCGAGCAGGGTATGGCGACGCTGCGGGAGGACGGTTGGGAGAAGGCCTGCGCCGGCCTGACCTCGGTGGAAGAACTGCTGCGTGTGACGCAGATGGAGAGTTCATGACGCCCCTCACGTCGGGCCCGTTCGACGGCATCGTAGGCACCAGCACGAGCATCCGGGAGGTCATTGCCCGCCTGGAAAAGATCGCGCCCTACGATGTTCCCGTTCTGGTCCAGGGCGAAAGCGGCACGGGCAAGGAATTGGCGGCGCGCGGCATCCACTTCGCCAGTCCCCGGCGCGACAAGGAGTTCGTCATTATCAACTGCTCGGCATTTCAGGACACTCTACTCGAGAGCGAACTCTTCGGGCACGTGCGGGGCGCGTTCACGGGCGCGCTTCATGAGAAAAAGGGCCTCTTTGAAGTGGCGGATCAAGGCACTTTTTTCCTGGATGAGATCGCCGACATGAGTCCGGCGCTGCAGGTCAAGCTCTTGCGCGTCCTGCAGGAGGGAACTTTTCTGAAGATCGGCGGCACGGAGCCCATCCGCGTCAACGTGCGCATCATTGCGGCTTCAAATAAGAACCTCAAGGAGCTGGTGGACAAGAAGCAGTTCCGGGACGATCTTTTCTACCGCGTCAATGTCATGACCGTGTTGCTGCCGCCTCTGCGCGATCGTCGGGAGGACATTTCCATGCTCTGCGGCTACATCCTGGACCGGCTTGCCCACAAGAATCACGACCTGAAGAAGGCCCTCAGCGAGGACGCCTTGAAGATCCTCATGGAATGCGACTGGCCCGGCAATGTCCGCCAGCTTGAGAATGAGCTGGAGAAAGTTTGCATTCTCTCGAGCGGGCCCGTGATCTCCCCAGAGGTGCTGTCGCCCGAAGTGCGGTTCCGGGGCGGGGAGCGCCGGTCCGCGGATCGCACGGAGCAAAATTACGTGCTGGTGGACGGCAGGTCCCTCGCCGATCTGAAGCGCGAGGTTTGGGAAGGCGTCGAGCGGCGGGCGATCGTGGAGGGCTTGCGCCGCACGAACGGGAACAAGTCGGCTTGCGCGCGTCTGCTGCAGGTGTCCCGCGGCGATCTCATGCGAAAGATCGCACGTTATAAGATCAGCGGCTCGGACCGGCGCGAGTAGCCCCCTTGTCACATTCCTGCTACAGAATGTCCTCTCAAAGTGTCACATTCCTGCAACAAGAGCGTCGCAAGTCGATAGTTTAGCTTTTCCAGATTCCGCAAGTAATTCATCCTAAACAACTTACATACTTTTAAAAAAGCATAAGTCTTGGCATGGGGCTTGGTTTAATCCTAGCGCCTAGCTGTCTCCTTGAAACGAGCCTTCAAGGAGTAAACTGCCGGGGGTTCGCGAAAGCGAACCCCCCGGCAGCAGCAAAAAGGGGAAAACATGACACAGTTGCCACAGATCGGTCGGCGCAGGATCGGAAATGTTGAGATCATCGACGTGCGGGGCGCGTTTGTGGGGCCCTGGGCGTTGCGCGGCAAGGAGGAGCTCAAGAGTATCCTGCAGGACGCGACGATTCAGTGCGTCATTGTGAACTTGAAGGGGCTTTCGAGCCTCGATTCCCTGGGCGCCAAGGCCATCCTGGAAAACCTTCCCGACCAGAGCAAGGCGGGGATCATCGCCGGCAATCTTTCCGTCATGGAGATGATTGAGAAGCTCCGCTCGCTCGACACCTATACCATCTTTCGCAATGAGGAGGACGTGGTGGCGCATTTCGGGCCGCAGCTTGTGGAGGAACGCGACGCCCTACAGGTCGAGCGGCGCCGGCATCAGCGCCTGCGGGCGGCGCTGCCTTTGGAGTTTACGTACACCACGGCGAACGGCGAGAAGCTGCAGTTCCGCGCCATCATCACGGACTTGAGCGAGGGCGGCATGCTGGCCGAGTATCTCGATTTGGATTACGCCACACGCAAGGCCTTCTTGATCGATCCCTACGATTTCAAGCTGCTGGATTTGCGCATCAAATTGCCCGGTGAGGAACCCCTGCTGGCCAAAGGCAAAGTGGCCCGCACGGTCCTCACGGGCGAGCAAGTTGGATTGGGTATCGAGTTTTACGACCTTGCGCAGGTTGACCGGGAGAAAATTCGCACGTTTCTCTCGGCTTGATCTTTGAACACAACGGTTTGAAAAACCCCATCTTGTGATGGGGCGGCTCCAAGCCCGGGGAGCGGGCGCGGAGCCGGGCAAACTCCCGTCCCAGTTGATTGGGCGGGCCCGTTCCAGGGTGGGCGGGGGCCGCAAGGCCGGGGCGCAAAGCTACAGGGCCTCAGGCGTTCGAGCGAGCGCAGGAGGCAGCCAGCTGCCAAACGCACGGAGCTACCTGAGAGAAGCCCTCTGCCTTTGGCGGAGGGCTTTTCGTTTTCGGGGCGTGCCCGCCGGCACTGTGAACCGGCGAGCCCAAAGGATGGGGCGTGAAGGAAAAGAGTTCCGCGCATTTCATCGTGATGTTTAACGTCGCGTTTCTTGCGGGGCTGCTGCCCGTGCTGTTCACGGGAGCGTCTCTCATCCCGCGCGCGCCCCAGGCGGGCCGGCTCGAGCCGGCGCAGGGCGGGGAGCTTGAGCGGGCGCTTGCGAAGCGCACGGAAAAGTGGATGGGGGATTGGGGTTTTGACGCACAGGACGGCGGCGGGCTTTTCGGGCCGCGGCGAGCGGCGCCGCGCTCCTGGGTGATGGAGTTGACGGAACGGGTGCCGGGCCTGGTGCACGTCCCAAGCGAGGGGCAGGGCGCGGCAAGGTTGGAGAGGGGGGTACGGACATGAACGGACAAGCTCACAAGGAGCTTCAGGTTTCCTATGACCTGGAATCTGAAATTCGGGCCAAGCAGGACGAGTTCCTGGACGCCTTTTCGGACTATCTCAAGAGTCCGGACGCATTGCACCGGAAGGTGATTGCGCGAAAGGCCCTGGATCTGAAGCTGCTCGATCCGAACTTCACGTTCTCGCTGGACTAAGAACCTGAGGCTCGTGGGAGGATGACATGGCACGCACGACACAATCGAAAAGCAACTTGTTCCGTAAGGGACAGAGGAAGCGCAAGCTCCTCGCGGAAGACCTCTGGACGGGGTATCTGACCGCGCAGCTCCATCAGGCGCTTCATCACCTGGATCGGCTCCGGGCACGGCGGAAAGCGGCATGATCTCGCCCCCGCTCCTTCGGTGGAGAGGTTCACCTCTCCTTCACCGAAGCGGCGGACGGGCGATCGGTTGGCTGCTTGCAATTTTTCTCGCCGCGATCTCTGGCGCCGAGGCGGCTCCTGTCCCGCGCTCAGCAGGCCGGGATGCCGCATCCAGCCGACCTCCTCATCCCCGCACGGTCTTGCTGCCGGAACGCGCCGGCTGGATTGATGAAATCTACGTCAGCCCGGACTTCACGGACTCTTGGCGCCAGCTCGACCGCGAGGCCCGGCGCACGCACCGTCCGCCCCGGCTTCTCGTCTTCATTGAGAATCCCCACACGTCGGTCTCCTCGCAGCGTGCCATTGCGAAACTCCTGAACCACTTCGAAGCAAGCCACAACCTGCCTCTCGTGGCGCTCGAGGGAGGGGAGGGCCTGCTCGATACCCTTCCCTTCCAAGCCTTTCCGAAACGGCAGGCGTGGGCGCGCACAGCGCTCGCCCTGCTTGAAGCCGGGGAGCTTTCCGGCTCAGAGTTCAACGGCGTGACCCACGCCGGCGCAGCGCGCTACGTGGGCATCGAGAACCAGCCCCTCTACGAGGACAACCGGCGCGCCTTCGTGGATGCGGTGGCCGCGCGGCGGCGGCACCTACCGGCCCTGGCCCTTTATCACCGCACGATCTGGAAGCTTAAGCGCGAAACGTACCCACCGGACTTCTTCAGCTTTGAGCGCTCATCCTTTGTCACGGGCCGGGGCGCGCAGGACCTGGCGGAATGGGTGCGCGTGCTGACCGCACGCCATCGCTCGCACGGCCATTCCAGTCTCGAGGGCCGCTATCCGCAGCTCGTTCGATTTGCTCGGGCGCTCCAAGACACTCCTCGCAAGAACGGCCACAACGGCTCCCTCTCTCCTCACGCTGTGCCGGCCCTTGATCTGAAGGCGCTGCGCTCCGAGATTCGCTTGCTTGAGGCGGAGATCGAGCAGACCTTTGACAGGTCGCAGGGCGTGCGGCGGCTTGCCGAGCTCGGCAGGCAGTTTGAGGACTTGACCTCGGTGCTTCTCCTTGAGGCCAGCGCCGGGGAAGCGATGCGCGCGGCCGGCCATGAGGCCCGGGACCCATCGGCTGTATTCTGGGACTTATTTGGAGAGATGACGAAGGGACGAGTTCGGGTGGGGCAACGCAAGCAGGTTGGCAAGCTCCTTCACTCAGAAGAGCCCGCCCTGCGTTTCTACCGGCTGGCCCTGGACCGCGACGTGTTGCTCTTCAGCAATTTTGAGCGGCTTGCAGGCGAGACCGAGACGACCTTCATGGCAGCGGTGGTGGGAGACTTCCACCGTGACTCTTTTCTTGAGCAGGCGCGCCGCAACGGCTGGAGCTACCTGGCGATCACCCCGACCGGGCGCCAGGAGGGGGGGCTCTCCCTGGCTCGGATGATGAAGCCCTTCGCGCGCACCGCGGCTGTGCCCCGCACACCGGTGTTCACGCTCGCGCCGCCCCTGGCCCTGGCTGCGGGGAATCCCCGGGAGCACGCCTCATTCCTGGAGTATGCGTTCAGACGGCTGCTTGCGGAGGAGCCGCTCAACAGCAGCGAGTTCGACGCTTGGGAAACCCAGCTCTACCTCTTCGACCGCGCATCGGGCTTGATTGACACGCCCCTGCGGCGGCTGCACGTGGAACTGATGGAGCCCTTTCGCGGACTCTTGGATCCGGCGCCATCGGCCATGGAGGAACGCTCGCGCAGATTTCGGTTTGCCGAGAGGGAACTTGCGGAGCTGTCTCAGGAGGCCACGGATGAAACCGCCCGCCGTCTGTCGGCGGTGCGTGCCGGAGCGGGGACCCTCTTTCGGGCCCTGCAACTGCTGGCCAAGGGCGTGTATCCGCCCTCTCACGAGCGGGAGCTGCGGGCTTCCACCATCCAGTGTTTAAGCCTGCGGCAATCGCTCGGAGAGCTGGAGGGGTTGATGGCGCGGTTGGCGGCCTATGAAAAATGGAGCGGAGAGGGTCCGCGGTGGGTCTCTAAAATTGAGGCGGGGATCAGCAGCACCGGCATGGACGCAAGCGAACGGCTGGCCCGCTCGGCCTTCGGGGTTGCGCACGCTTTTAAGCGCCTTCTGTGGATGGGGCTGGATCGGGATGCGGAGGCTGCCCTGGAGTATTTCGTGGCGGGTCCCGTGCGCGTCGAAATCGGCCCGAAGGCGGCTGAAGCGTCGAGCCAAATTGAGGAGCATATGTTGGACGAACTGATCCGGTTCGCGGACTCGCACGCTGAGGATGAATTTGTGAAACTTACCCGCAGCTTGAGTGAAGAGCGGCTCGAGACTCTGTCGCCCAACGCCGTGCTGCAGCTCGTGCTCAATGAAGACCTTGCTTGGCAGGAGCGCGAACAGACCTTGGCCCTCCTTTTGGGCGCCGGCAATTCCTATCTGCCTGCCCTCAAAGACCGCTCCAAGGGCCTTGCCGGTTTTAAGGACGAAGGCCCCCCAGCTTAAGACGTCATAAAGCTTTTCATAAAAACAGGTTACAGCGTATCTCGACAGACCCGGCAGCTTTGCAATCAAGCGCCTGGGCGGGTATACTTAACTTGAGGCACTAGGGGTACTTAGGTTTCCCTCATGAGGGCGATCGTGTCCTTGTGGGGGATTTTTGCGGGTGGAAACTTAAACACTTTTACGAACGTTGCTTACGCACGGGCGTAAGGGGTCTCTGCTTTTTTAAAGGACGTTTGAGGTGAGGGAAAAATAACGCAGTCATGAAGAAAGCAAGCGCGCTGAAATGGATTGCGATGGCGGTGGTTGTGACCTTCACAACCACGAGCGCCACCGGTATGCCCTCGCTTGAGCTGGGCGCGCCGGCG
>CAZPNG010000331.1:0-4630 GCA_964587845.1 uncultured bacterium
CGCCGCGATGAGCCGGGAGGAGTACGAGGCGGTCGTGGACGATGTGATCGAGCGCATCCTGGGTCAGGTCCAGCGGGCTGCGGGCATTATGAACCGGCTTTCCGATTTTTCCAAGAAGCCCAAGGAGCTCAAGATCGAGCCCATCCAGATGGAGCAGGCGTTGGACAACGCGCTGGAGCTGGTGGCAGGCGCCCTTCAGAAGGCAAACATCGTGGTGCAGAAGAAATACGCGGCGGGCCTTCCACGAGTGCAAGCGGACTTTCATGGGATGGAGGACGTCTTCTTGAATCTGCTGGTGAATGCGAGCCACACCATGAAGGAAGGCGGCACGATCACACTGTCGGCTTTTCAAAAAGACTCTGAGGTCCACGCGACCGTGCAGGACACGGGCCAGGGCATTCCCAAGGAAAACCTCGAGAAGATCTTCGATCCCTTCTTCACGACCAAGGACACGAGCCGGGGCGAGGCTCCTGACCTCATCAAGGGCACGGGGCTTGGGCTCTTCATCGTGAGCCAAATCGTCAAGCGGTGCGGGGGCAGAGTGTGCGTGCAGAGTGAAGTGGGGCAGGGCACAACCTTCATCATCGCCCTCCCGGCACTGAGCCAGAGCGCCCGCCGCACCGCGGCCGCCTGAGCTATTTGACAGGAATAGCCGGCCCGTGTTAGATTGGCCTTCATGCCCGTAACCCTTCCGTTTGAACGGCTTAAGACCTATTCCATCAAGCGGCGCAAGAGCAAGGTGCATGTGGCCGAGTTTGCCAAGGCCCCCCACCGCTCGCTCTCCTTTAAACAGTTTTTTGCTTCGCTTCCCGATGTCCTTGCGGCACGGTCATTTAGAGAGATTGTGCGAGCCATCCGCCAGGCGCGCGCCCGGCACAAGCCCGTCATCCTCTTCATGGGCGCGCACGTGGTGAAGTGCGGGCTCTCCCCTCTCATCGTTTCCATGATCGAAAAGGGGTGGGTCACGCACCTGGGGACGAACGGCGCCGCCATGATCCATGACTATGAGCTGGCCGCCTTCGGCCAGACGAGCGAGGATGTGGCGCAGGAGCTAGGCAACGGGCGCTTCGGCATGGCCCGCGAGACGGCGGATTTCATTAATCGGGCCACCAAGGAGGCCTTCGCGCGGGGCCTCGGGCTGGGCCGCACGCTGGGCGAGGCGATCGACCGCGCCCGCTTTAAGCACCGGCGCTGGAGCGTTTTCCGCTCCTGCTACAAGGCCGCCGTTCCAGCCACGGTGCACGTGGCCATCGGCACAGACATCGTGCACCAGCATCCCAGCTTCAGCGGGCAGGCGGCCGGCGAGGCCTCCTACCGTGACTTTCGCACCCTGGCTGAGACTGTTTCCAAGCTCGGCGGGGGCGGCGTGGTGCTCAACGTCGGCTCCACCGTCCTCATGCCTGAAGTCTTCCTCAAGGCGCTGTCCGTGGCGCGCAACCTGAAGGGGCAGGTGCGCAACTTCGTCACCGCCAACTTCGACATGTTTCCGCATTACCGGCCGTTCGTGAACATCGTTCAAAGGCCCGTGCTGCCGGGAGGCAAGGGCTACATGGTGATCGGCCATCACGAAATCCTGATTCCGATGCTTGCGGCGGCCCTGGAGACGGGGGCCTGATGGCGCAAGCGATTGCAGGCCCCTCACAACCGGCTCTCCAAAACACCGCCAAGTGCGCGCGTTACCTCAAGGACTTCAAGCGCGCCCGAATCCTCGTGGTCGGGGATTTCATCCTGGATCAGTTCGTGTGGGGCGACGTCGAGCGCATCTCGCCCGAAGCGCCCGTGCCCGTCGTTCGAGTGCAGCGCGAGTCCTACATGCCCGGGGGCGCGCTCAACGTGGCCAACAACATCCGCTCGCTCGGCGGCACCGTCTACCCTTGCGGCATCGCGGGCCGCGACGTCCCGGGCCGGCTCATGGTGCGCACGATGCGCCGCATGGGGATCGACACGGGCGGCGTGCTCTACGACACCTCTCGGCCCACAACGTTGAAGACGCGCGTGATCGCGCACTCCCAGCAGGTGGTGCGCTTCGATCGCGAGCGAGTGGAGGACATTTCCAAGCCGCAGGCGCGCGCCATTCTCGACTTCGTGCGCCGCCGCATCCGCGACGTCGCGGGCATCGTTCTCGAAGACTACGGAAAGGGCACGCTCGCGCCCGCCGTCATCCGCTCCGTCGTCAAGCTTGCCAAGCAGCACGGGGTCTTCGTGCTGGTTGATCCCAAAGAAAAGCATTTTCCGTTCTACCGGGGAGCCACCGCGCTCACCCCCAACCTCAAGGAAGCCGTGAGCGGCTCCGGCCTCGCGCTCGATCACAAGGAAGTCGATGTCGCCAAGGTAGGCGCGGCTTTGTTGCGCAAGATGAGCGCGCAAGCGGTGCTCATCACGCTCGGCGAGAAAGGCATGGCGCTCTTTGAGCGTTCCAAAGCCCCCTTCAGAATCCCCACCGTGGCGCGGGAGGTCTTCGACGTCTCGGGAGCGGGGGACACGGTGATCGCGGTTTTCGCGCTGGCTCTCGCCAGCGGCGCTCCCTTCCGCGATGCGGCCGTGATGGCGAACCTTGCGGCCGGGATCGTGGTGGGCAAGCTGGGCACGGCCACGGTGGAGCCCGCAGAGCTCGCGCGCGCCATCGAGGGACTGCCTTTCGGGCAGCCACCTGCCCGCGGCATGAACCTGCGGGCAGGTACTGCATCCCGTGCCCCCGCCAGGGCCGGGGCACGGGATGCTGTCGAGCGGGGCGGGGCATGAGAGCCCTGGGCATCATTCCGGCGCGGCTCGGCTCTTCGCGCCTCGCCGAGAAGATGCTGGCCGACCTGGAAGGCAAGCCCCTCGTGGTGAGGACGCTCGCGAGCGCCCAGCGCGCGAAACGGCTCGATCGCGTCGTGGTGGCTTGCGACGACGCCTCGATCGAAGAAGTGGTGAGGCGCGCGGGGGGGGAGGCCGTACTCACCTCGCGCTCCTGCGAAAGCGGCACGGCGCGCTGCCAGGAGGTGGCCGCGAAGTGGCCCTACGATCTCTACGTGAACATTCAGGGCGACGAGCCCTTCATGGCGCCCGAGGCGATCGATGCGCTGGTCGAGGCGATGGCGAAGGACCGTGACTCGCTCGTCGGCACGCTCGCCGTCGCGAAGACTGAGCGCGAGAGCTACGTCAATCCCAACGTCGTGAAGGTGGTGTGCGATAACAAGGGCGCGGCTCTGTACTTTTCGCGCTCACCCCTGCCGGCCCGGCGCGACGGTGGCATCCCCAGGTTCCACAAGCACTTGGGAATCTATGCGTACAGACCCGCTTTCTTCCAAAGGTACGGCCTACTCGAGAAATCGGAGTTGGAAGGCGCCGAACAGCTTGAGCAGTTGAGGTTTTTGACCAATGGCATTAGAATCCTTGTTGTGGAAACTTCCTTTGATTCCATCGGCATCGACACCGAGGAGGATCTCAAAGCCGCCCGCGCGCGAATGAGGGAACTCGAATGCCCAAGCACATCTTCATAAGCGGCGGCGTCGTCTCCTCACTCGGCAAGGGAATCGCCGCCGCCTCCATCGGCAAGCTCCTGGAGATGAAGGGCTACAAGATAGCCCTTCAGAAGCTCGACCCTTACCTGAACGTGGATCCCGGTACCATGAGCCCTTATCAGCACGGCGAGGTCTTCGTCACCGAGGACGGCGCGGAAACCGACCTTGATTTAGGCCACTACGAGCGCTTCACGTCCACCACCGTGGGCCGCATCAACAACGTCACGACGGGCCAGATTTACTACACGGTGTTGATGAAGGAGCGCAAGGGCGAGTACCTGGGCCGAACGGTGCAGGTGATTCCGCACATCACCGATGAGATCAAGGAGCGCATCCGCGAGGTGGGGCGGGCGAAGCGCGTTGACGTAGTGATCACCGAGATCGGCGGCACGGTGGGCGACATCGAAAGCCTGCCGTTCCTGGAGGCGGCCCGCCAGTTTCGCCTCGAGGTGGGGCGCGAGAACTCTCTTTTCATTCATCTGACCCTCGTGCCGTTCATTCGCGCGGCCGGGGAGCTCAAGACCAAGCCCACCCAACATAGCGTCAATACCCTGCGCCAGATCGGTATTCAGCCGGATATCCTGATCTGCCGCACCGAGAAGCGCCTGGGCAAGGACCTGAAGAGCAAGATCTCGCTTTTCTGCAGCGTGGAGGAGCCGGCCGTGATCGAGGCGCGCGACGTGACCTCCATCTACGAAGTTCCGCTGATGTTCAAGCAGCAGCGGCTCGATGAGGTCATCTGCAAGTTTCTCGCCCTCGAGTACCGCGAAGGGAGCCTCGAGGAATGGAAGCGAAACGTGGTGGACCGCGTGCTCAACCCCAAGCGCCGCGTGCGCATCGCGGTGGTGGGGAAGTACATGGAGCTTCAGGACGCCTACAAATCGGTGTACGAAGCGCTGCTCCACGCGGGCATCGCCAACGACACGGCCGTGGAGATCAAGCGTTTTAATTCCGAGAAGCTCACCAAGAGCACGGTGCCGAAGCGGCTGGGGAACGTGGACGGTCTTCTGGTCCCCGGCGGGTTCGGCTCGCGCGGCATCGAAGGCAAGATCAAAGCCATCCAGTTCGCGCGCGAAAACGGTGTGCCGTTTTTGGGCATTTGCCTCGGCATGCAGTGCTCCGTG